>JBDLJY010000253.1:0-9480 GCA_039714115.1 Pseudomonadota bacterium
ACGACGACTAAGCCATTAAGTTGGCGAGATTGTTGCGGGCGGAGTGCAAACCCCGTCCAGCAGAGAGATTTATTTATCGTTCCCACGCCGAGCGCACTCTCTTATACACAAGTTAAATGACAGTCTTTAAAAATTATATGCTAATAAAATCAATTGCTTAAATACTTATGTATAAGAGAGTGCGCGGAGCGTGGGAACGAGATAAGTTCTCTACGAGACAACGTTAGATGAGACTAAATAGTACCTGCACCAAAGCGAGCGCAACAACAATGCCCTCACTATACAATAAGATAGACAAAACAATAATATAGAATAATAATCAGTAGTCAAATTAGACAATTCATTTAGATGATGGCATAATAGCTACCCGTTTACTACACACAAAGGAAAATTTTATATGTCCAAAGTAACAATTGAACGTCGCAAGCTCCGTTACTTCGTTTCATTAATAATACTAGCTTTACTGTCACCATTAGCGCAAGCTGCTACTGACGGCGCGGCTGTTACAGCGCCCATGGCATACACGCCAGACGATTGATGCATTGCAAAACAATCAACAATGAAAAGAAAACAATTGGAAAATGAATTGAAAAAACTAGGATGGTGGTTTCTTCGTCACGGAGGAAACCATGATATTTGGACAAATGGTTTTGGACAAGAGCCTATTCCAAGACATAATGAGATTAACGAAAAGTTAGCTCGTTCCATTCTTCGTAAGGCTAATAAAAGCTAAGAAAGGACCAATATTATGAGATTCTCTGGAAAAGTATATAAAGATGGCAAATTTTGGTTAGCAGAGATTCCAATTCTGGATGCGATGACTCAAGGATATACTCGAAAAGAAGCTTTTGAAATGGTCGCTGATATGCTTGAAACAATGGTAAATAAAGAGGGATTTCAAATTCAAGTTTTTAAAGGAAGTCATGGTGAATTTGAAGTCGGCTCCAGAGATTCTCGATCTCTGATCAGTCTTCTTCTTCAAAGAAAACGGGAGCGAAGTGGTCTTTCTCTCTCCCAAGTCGCAGAACGTCTTGGAGTTTCTTCTCAGAATGCCTATGCACACTATGAGCAGGGGCGTTCAGTTCCGACAATCGAAAAGTTAAATGAACTCCTAAATGCCGTCTGTCCAAATACTGAAATTGTTATTAAAGAAAGTGTTTTAGCTTAAACGTCAATTCCTGTACGTGGCAGTTTTAAACCTGCTTTGGCAGAAAAACCGTTCAAATTCTATCGGAGCATAATACATCTTGCTACTAAAATGATCCCACGCTCCGCGCACTCACTTATACACAAGTCTCAATGGCACTTATAACTTTGTCATCGCCACGCAGGTTTGCAACCTTTCGAGGCAAAAGTTTATGCTGGACGGGGTTTGCAACCCCGTCCACAACGTTTAAGACGACGACTAAGCCATTAAGTTGGCGAGATTGTTGCGGGCTTCGTTCCAACCCCGTCCAGCAGAGAGCACAACACCCTTTTATGCTGGACGGGGTTTGCAACCCCGTCCACAACGTTTAAGACGACGACTAAGCCATTAAGTTGGCGAGATTGTTGCGGGCTTCGTTCCAACCCCGTCCAGCAGATAAAATTTTTCCTTGAGTTTACAACGTCATGGGTTTTGGATACCTGGCAGGTCTGATTTTCCTGCTTAACTTAACGACGACTAAGCTATTAAGTTGGCGAGATTATTGCGGGCGGAGTGCAAACCCCGTCCAGCAAAAAGTCTATGTTTTTGTTGAATAAAAGTCGAACTCACGAGCTTATGATTAACTTGGAGAACACACAATGCAAGGCTATCTCAGCCCCAACCGACTGGATTTAACCATCCGTCAAAATCGCAATTATTTTCATAGCCAGTGCGGATTGTGCTAACAATTGAAAAAAGATTATGGCACCTTGGCACGATTTTTGGTCAATCGGGATGCGCTCATTTTGCAATTATTGACTGAAGCCCAATTACAACAAGAGCCGCCCCATCAAAAAATCCGTTGTGCTGTACAACCTTTTTTGCATTCGGCAAAAGCTAATCCTAAAGCCGCTCAATTTGCTGCTGCGGTGACAGTGATGATGTTTTGGGGCAAGTTAAAGGACACCATTGCTGATGCTAACGGAGTCTCTGGTTTTTTTATTCGTCCAGTTGCCAAGTTTCTGTTATGGAAAAATCGGCACAAGATTAAGAAGGCGGAGACAATACTTCAAAAACTGGGCTTTGATGTGCAACTTATCTATGACTTGTTTGAACAGCAACAAAAACTAGAACAAGTTGCCGAAAGTTTGGATGAAGTGGCTTCTCCAACGGCGCAGGGTTTAGCAGCCTTGTTTGCCCATACCGCGATTTTAGCGAATCGTCCAGAAAATATTGACATTCTCAAACACTTGGGTGAAGAAGTGGGTGCGATGTTATATATTTTGGACGCGAGGGATGATTTGTTAGCAGACATAAAGCGGAAACGGTTTAATCCACTGAAATTAACATCAATCTCGTTGGCTGAAACTAAAGCAACGGCTTTTCTTCGTCAGAAGTTTCAGGTTGCTAATGAGGTTTTTTCTGGTTTTGAAACACGCTATCATCAAGAGTTGTTGGGGAATATTTTTAGTTTAGGGCTTCAAAAGCATCTTGAACGCTCTAAAGCGCAAAATCAAGCTATGGCACTTTCTGGCGATTGTGATCCGGGTTGCTGTGATCCGAGTTTCTGTGACTCAGATAGTAATTGTTTTTGTGATGAGAGTGGCTCTTCTGCTAATGATTATTCTAATGATAAGAGTGGCTCTTCTGCTAATGATTATTCTAATGATAAGAATGGCTCTTCTACTAATGATTATTCTAACAGTTCTTTTGAATGTTGTGAGCATAGCCATTGGCTAAATTGTTGCGATTATGATATTTCTTCTTCAACTAAAAAGACAGCAAAAATAATTGCAATAACTATTCTAACATGGTTAATTCTGGTTTTATTCATTTTTTCATAAAATCTTATGTTCACAAAAGCAATTTATAAAACCATTTTAAAAGCTAAAATTAAAGTGATCGAAAAAAGACTGCTACAACTCACTCAATCACCCTCAATTCCGCAAACAGTCCACCCCATTTTAACGGAAGCCACCAAACATGGGCGACGTTTTCGCCCTCTATTGTTACTCGTTACCAACGGTGGTAACTGGCGCGAAGCCATAGATTTAGCTTGTGCCATTGAATTACTTCATAAAGCTTCTTTGATTCACGACGACTTTATTGATGGCGATACCCTCAGAAGGGGAATAGCGACTTTTTGGAAAACTCAAGGCGATAAACAAGCGATTATTGTAGGTGATGTGCTCATTGGATTAGCTTTTCAAACGGTAAGCCAATGGTGTCGAGCCAATAAGCCACCAAATGCCATCCCTATTTTTGAAGCCTTTAGCAACAGTTTGAATGAAACAGCCCTTGGAGAATTATTGGATTTACAATTTGAATCTTCGTGCAGCGTCGATATCAAATCCATTGAAAATATGACCTTGCTTAAGAGTGGTAGCTTGATTGCTGCCAGTCTGAAAATCGGCGCATTATCAGGAAACGCCCCACCTCCTTTAGTCAAAACTTTAACCCATTTGGGGTGGCAAACCGGTGTCATTTTTCAAATGATGAACGATATGAATGACATCACCGGGCGGGATATTCACTCCAAGGGAGGGTATGGACATGATTTAGTCCAGAAAAAAAAGAATATCGTGACGATAACATTAGAAGAAGCCGGTATTTCTTTTGAAGAACTACCCAATATACCAAAAACTCGTCTGCTCGAAGCCCTTAAGCCGGTTGTCACAGAAATTGATAATCGAATTTCTCAAGCATCAGAATATGTCGCCAAATTACCAGACAATCTGATGAAAAAATTATTTAGAAAATTGTTACAAGAAGCCAAAGAAGAATGGTTTTGGATTGATTTAAATGAATGATGGCATTATTTTATTTGTGTTTTTTAGCAATGCAGTGCTTTTAGGAATTGCAGGGTGGCATGATTTTCAATCTCGTTCAGTTTCATTGAGATTATTATTAGCCCTTAATTGCCTACCCATTCTAGGTTTTTTGTGGCACTTTGATTGGATACTGGATAATAATACTTGGCTCGTTATCTATTTTTGCTTATTTTTTCTGGTTGCAGCTTTAGTCAAAATAGTGGGCGCGGCAGATGTTTTTGTCGCAATCGCAATTTCCCTGTTAATATTATGTGCTGACTCAACACTCCGTTACACATTGTTAATGACATTTATTTTATGGACAGGCATTGCAACGATTTTATGGTATTTCTGGCGTATTATTAAATCGTTAAAAATTTCCGGAATCCCGAAAAATGTTTGGGATGTCATAGCACTCAAAATGGGGCGACTCGAAAAAGAACCGGAACTGACAAAATATCTTCATAATGAATTACATGGCAGAGATTTTAACAGGTTTATCGATCATGTTGAAGTTTTTAGAACACCGGATGGTTGTCATTTATATCCCGATTCATGCCCTTTGGTGACTTGCTTTTTTGTGGGATATATCCGCATAATAATATTATTATTGTAACTAACAATAATCTGTTGACTGTCATTTCGGTTTCGACGTTAGGAGAAAGCTTGAGAAATCTGTTAAATTGTCATTTTTTATCGTTCCCACGCTCGTCGTTAGACTTTTAAAAAATAGGATTTTCATCCAATTAACAATAATCTGTTGACTGTCATTTCGGTTTCGACGTTAGGAGAAAGCTTGAGAAATCTGTTAAATTGTCATTTTTTATCGTTCCCACGCTCGTCGTTAGACTTTTAAAAAATAGTATTTTCATCCAATTCGTTTAGTTTAGATCGATTTATGCTGGACGGGGTTTGCAACCCCGTCCACAACGTTTAGACGACGACTAAGCTATCTATGCTGGACGGGGTTTGCAACCCCGTCCACAACGTTTAAGACGACGACTAAGCTATTAAGTTGGCGAGATTTAACGTTACGGACGGGGTTGCAAACCCCGTCCAGCAGAGTTTAACGTTACGGACGGGGTTGCAAACCCCGTCCAGCAGAGATCCACCCTACATGATGGTTACAATTCTCAAGGGACAAGTCTATTAGACATTACGTAATACCTTCGCCAATTATGCTGGACGGGGTTTGCAACCCCGTCCACAACGTTTAAGACGACGACTAAGCTATCTATGCTGGACGGGGTTTGCAACCCCGTCCACAACGTTTAAGACGACGACTAAGCTATTAAGTTGGCGAGATTTAACGTTACGGACGGGGTTGCAAACCATATCCATTAAGTTAAGCCCAAAATTCAGACCTACGAGGAGACCCATACCTCGCAGGTCGTTGTAAATTATACTAAAAATTAACATGCTGGGTATGAGTCTCCCCGCAGGTTTGTCTTAACTTAATGGCATTGGGTTGCAAACCCCGTCCAGCAGAGAAAAAATCGGATTTCTTTAATCACGGTGAGAAATCAGATTTTTCCAAAAAATCGGATTTCTTTAAGTAATGGAACAAAAGTAGGGAAAAAAAACTGAGCCATATCACCCAGATTAACTTCCCAGTTGCAAACCCCGTCCGGTACAAAGTCAAGTCTTCTTGTTAGCTCAAACCGGTTTTGACTTATCCTTTTTTACATAAAATCCTTGTAGTTATTTTTGTCGGAGTCCAAGATTTATCTTGGGCGTCCAAAATTAAGGTTTTTTATACCATCAAAAAAAACACAAACACTGAGACAAGGCTTGCGTAACACGCTATACTCTCTCCTCTTCACATCAATTAAAAATTCATAGGAGATTAATAATGGCATTTGCAGATTTAATGAAAAGATACATGGCGCGTAGTAATTTGAGCGATGTTGAGCTTGCTGAAAGAATCGGTGGCGTGACACGAGAGACGGTGTATCGTTGGCGTACTGGCACGATCAAGGCACCAAAGTACGACAAAGTCATAAAATGCGCCAAGATACTCGACTTAACCACTCAAGAAAGGAGTGATTTTTTCATGGCAGCCGGGTGGCCCGATCCGCAGGCGCAAGTATTCGCACCTCAAGCGACTGTTGAGGAAAATACCAAGCCAGTCGTCCCGCTCACAACGCGCCCAATTATTTATGCCCGTGATTTTTTTGGGCGTGATGAAGTGTTAAAAAGACTGGCTAATGCTTGGAGGCGCGTGCCCCTAGAACATGTAGCCATCATTGGCCCCAAACGCAGTGGTAAGACTTCACTGTTAAACTATATCGCGAGCGCACAACGTAACAAGCAAGAAGACTCTGATTGGTCCACAATAGTGGAAAAATTTGTTTATGTGGACTTAGCCAATAAACGAATGCAACGTTTAAAGTACTTTTTTCATTATGTGCTAAACGAACTTGGGCTAACAGCGCCTTGTTGTGACAACGTAGATTGCTTTGTAGAAACAGTTGACGACGAAGTAAAAAGACCAACCCTATTTTTAATAGATAAGCTTGATGAAGGATTAGGGGTGCCTGAAATGGATTATATATTTTGGGAGGGAATGAGATCTCTCAGTTATGGTGCAAATGGTCAATTAGGTTTTTGTGTGACTTCGCGTCTCTCACTTGAAAAATTGGAAGAAAAGAGCGAAGAACTATTCGGAGAAATGTCTGCCTTTTTTGGCATATTTGAGCATAATGAGCTAAAAGCCTTCACTGAACAAGAAGCCCGTCAACTCATCAAAGCAGCGCCACACCGTTTTTCAGAAGAAGATACCAAGTGGTTATTGAAAAATAGCCACCGGTGGCCAGTATTACTTCAAGAGCTTTGTAAGATACGGCTCGATAGTGATAGCAATGAAGCTTGGAAAAAAGCTGGGGAAAAAAAAGTACAAGAGTATCAATATTTATGGAAATCCAACACTTGAATGACATTTCAAAAATCCGGTTTTCAGAGTCAAATTCCTCACTGTATAGCAACCCATTACTAGCCTGTACACAACTGCTTTTTTGGTTGCTCTTTCGCCCATCGGCTTGGCGAGCATTGGTGAAACGTATTGACACTAAACTATCACCTGATTTCGCTTTGTACATGCTCAATCTTGAACAATGGCGACACCCTTTGCTACGGCGTTTATTATTGATATATATAGCAGGGCCATTGTTTATCGGGATAATGGTTGGATTATGGCTATACTCATCGTCATGGTTGTGGGAAATTCCAGCTCCTACCATTACGCCGCTTAAGGGCGTGATCTATGCAGTGACGTTATATCTTGTTACTGCTGTAATCAGTGGCATCATGGTATCCGTCGCTTTTAGTATTGTCGCCAGTATGGTGAGTAGTCTGCTGATAGGTCTATTCTTTTTTTCAGGAGAATGGTATAGAGATGCTATTTTATGTGGTATTTTGGCGGCGAGTCTTGCCAGTAGCGTTTTAATGGAGTTCACACCCCAATCATCCCTAAACCTAAAAATAGGCCGCATTATTATCAGTTTACTGGTGACAAATGTCATAGTTATTAGTATCATCGCGCTCGGTTCCGTTGTTATTTCTTTTCCTTTTATTGACCCACAAGTGATAATTTTGACTTTCTGCATCTTTTTTATGTTTGGTTTATTCAAACATGATTGGAGATGGGCCGGAATATTGGCTTTAGGGTTTGGGATAACCGCGACTGTTTCAATTAATGTAGTAGAGCCACACACCTTAATCAAATCTGTGATAGGTAGTTTTTCAAATGGGGTATTTTTCACATTAGTATTCGCCTTGCCTTATTTATTGGCTCAATCTCTAGCAAGCCAATTATCTGGTATTGTGGCTGGTTTATTGAGTTGTTGGGGAGTTTATACCGTTTTTTTCATGTTGAACCAAGATAGCTCCATTTTCTTATTGAGCTTAACAGCCTTAGGATTGGGCTGGTGGCGGCAAATAGGTTTTTTTATCTTAAATAAACCGCTAAATCGGTTGACTAACATTTTCGCTCAAATATCAAGCTCATTGCGCGAAATTTGGCAACAAGGGATTTTTAAGATCGCCAGCCAAGTAAGACAAGAAATTTTTGAAGCCAGCAGTAAAACCAAACAAATGACAGTGCCGCTTGAGCAAGCAATTGAAAATCCTTATGGGCTTGTCCCCTTACGCGGACAAACTAGTCTGTTTGTGGGACGTAAAGACGTGAGTGCTCGCATTGAAAATTTACTACAGAATCAATATAGTTCTCCCATTTTGCTTTATGGGCAGCGGCGCATGGGCAAAACGTCGCTGATATTTCAGCTCAGTCAAATGTTGCCTAAACGTTATGTACCGCTATTTGTTGATTTTCAACAAGTAGTAACCGCTACCAATGAGAGTGGTTTTTTATATCAAATCAGTCGTGCCATGAGGAAGTCAGCCCTTGAGAATCGACAGTTGACTTTGCCAATGCTTAGCTGCGAGGCACTAAAAGACGATCCTTTTACTGTTTTTGACGAATGGTTAGATGAGATTGAAGACAGTGTAGAAGCTTATACTTTCTTAATTGGTTTTGATGAATTTGAAGCTTTAGAAGATGTTTTCAAAAAGGAACGTTTAGATAAAGATTTAGTCTTGGGGATATTTCGCCATATTATTCAGCATCGTCCACGTTTCAAAATTTTGATGGCTGGGGCTCATCAGTTGGAGGAGGGTTGGGCGAGCTATTTGATTAATGTTGACACCGTTCACCTTGGTTACTTAAGTGAGGGTGAAGCCAGACAATTGATTGAAAATCCCATGGAAGATTTTCTGCTCCGTTATACACCAGAAGCGACACAGCGCGTTTTGACGTTGACTCGTTGTCATCCCGCCTGTTTGCAAGCGTTGTGTAGGGAAATTGTATTTTTAAAAAATCCAGAAAATACAAAAACCCGATATTTGGCACAGAAAAAAGATGTCGAGAAAGCCATCCCCAAAACCTTGGAACATAGCAAGTACTATTTTATTGATATTATTGAAAAGTGTAGCTCAGAAGAAAAGCAACTGTTGTCTTTTCTCACCAATAAAGGAGAAGGGGCGGAGATAAGTCGGGCGGTATTGAGTGAGCAATGTGAGAATATTAATGAGGTGTTGTCAAATTTGGTAGAACGTCAGCTTATTGAAGAAACAGCAGACGGTTATCGTTTTAAAGTTGAATTGATTAGGCTGTTTTTTAGTCAAAAGGAGAAAGATTGAGTACAACTAATTGAGAAATAAACGAATTAAACACGACAATTGACCCGTCATTTAATTCGTTTATTTCAGAATTAGTTGTACTATAGTGCAGGAGGGCGGAAATTCCAAAACCATTGAACTACAGGGATTATTTATTAGCAGGGATAAGTCAAAATCTTTTAAAGCATAAATAACTGGTTTTTTGAAACGTCCAGCTTTTTTTGACTTATCCCTGCTAATAAATAATCCCTGTAGTTAACAATAACTACAATTAGGCTGTTTTTTAGTCAAAAGGAGAAAGATTAAAATGAAATTTCTCAAAACGATTGTATTAACGTTAATACTCGTTATTTCGGTAGCGGAACTCGG
>JBDLJY010000254.1:0-9465 GCA_039714115.1 Pseudomonadota bacterium
TTTTTGAAGAGCAAACACTCAGCTATCAAGTGCTAAATACTAAAGCCAATCAGTTAGCACATTATTTGATGACTTTGGGGGTTGGCGCTGAAAGCTTAGTGGGTATTTGTGTAGAGCGTTCTTTAGAGATGGTGATTGGTTTATTGGGCATTTTAAAGGCTGGAGGCACTTATGTGCCGCTTGATCCGGATTATCCGAAGGCACGTTTGGCCTTTATGTTGGAAGATACCCAAGTGCCGGTGTTATTAACTAAAGAGAAATCCATCGAGAACTTGCCCGATCATCAAGCACATCTGGTTTGCTTAGATACCTTGAATGCTACTACGACAGAGCTCAGTACTGATAATCCAATCAGTGGTATTGCGCCTTCCAATTTAGCTTATGTAATTTATACCTCGGGTTCAACCGGTAAACCCAAAGGGGTTGCGGTTTCTCATAGAGCGGTCAACCGTCTCGTGTTTAACACCAACTACATCAATATAGAACCGTCAGACCGAATAGCCCATGCGTCAAATGTTTCTTTCGATGCCGCCACATTTGAAATCTGGGGAGCACTCTTGCATGGCGCACGGCTCGTTGGGATAACTAAAGATATCATCCTATCACCTCAAGAATTTGCCACCTACCTTCGTGAGCAAAAGATTAGTATCATTTTCTTAACAACCGCACTGTTCAATCAGTTAGCGCGTGACGTTCCAGATGCTTTTCAATCGGTGCAACACGTACTATTTGGAGGCGAAGCGGTCGAACCCAGATGGGTCAACCAAATACTCAAAAATTCTCCACCACAGCGATTATTGCATGTTTATGGACCAACGGAGAATACCACATTTACCACTTGGCACTTAGTAAAAAACGTACCTGAAGGGGCCACCAATATACCTATAGGCCGCCCCATTGCCAATACTCAAGTTTACCTCCTAGATCAGAATCGAAAACTGGTACCCATCGGTGTGCCCGGAGAACTCCACATTGGCGGTGCTGGACTTGCCAGAGGCTACCTAAACCGTCCTAACTTAACTGCCGAAAAATTTATTCCTAATCCTTTCAGCGATGACCCCAACTCCTGCCTCTACAAAACTGGAGATTTAGCCCGCTATCTCCCCGATGGAAACATTGAATTTCTGGCTCGCCTTGATAATCAAGTTAAAATTCGTGGTTTCCGTATTGAGCTTGGCGAAATTGAAGCAGTGCTGGCACAACACCCCGCCGTGCAAGAGAGCGTCGTCATTGTTCCTGAAGAATCATCTCATGACAAGCGTTTAGTGGCCTATATCGTGCCTAATCAAGGACAAGTCATTAAAAATAAAGAATTACGTTCTTTCATTAAAGAACGGCTGCCCAATTACATGATCCCATCGGCCTTTGTCCAAATGGAAACCATGCCGCTGACACCTAACGGTAAGATAGACCGCCGCGCACTACCCGACCACCTGAGGCCAGAGCCGGAAGAAACCTTTGTGGCTCCTAGAGATAAATTGGAACTTCAATTGGCAAAAATTTGGGAACAAGTGTTAGGTATTCAACCTATTGGAATGAGGGACGATTTTTTTGAATTGGGGGGACACTCATTACTTGCAGTGCAGATGTTCGCGCAAATCGAAAATAAATTGGGTCGGAATATTCCCCTAACGATCCTTTTCCAAGCGCCTACCATTGAACAATTGAGCGACATTATTCGCCAAAAAGGATGGTCAATGCCTTGGTCATCGTTAGTGCCGATTCAGCCCAACGGCGGAAAGCCACCTCTCTTTTGTGTGCCACCTGCCGGCAGGACCGCCCTAAGTTTTGTCGATTTGGTGCGTCATTTGGGTACGGAGCAACCGGTTTATGGGTTGCAACCGCTGGGCATGGATGGAAAACAAGAACCTCATAACCGGGTCGAGGACATGGCTGCTTACTATATTAAGGAAATACGAGCATTTCAGCCTGAAGGCCCCTATTATTTGGCCGGCATGTGCTTTGGAGGCCATGTCGCCTTCGAGATGGCCCAACAGCTTCAAAAGCAAGGTTGTACCGTAGCACTGCTAGCCTTGTTAGATCCCAGCACTACTCCAATTCGGCCTGAAAAAACTTTAAAATTACCAAGTTATTTTGTTCGCCGTACAATCAAGTGGATCAAGCGCGGCCAACTGACTCAAGCCATGTATTATTTTTTTATCTTCCGCCCCTACCTGCGGCTCAAATTGTGGCTCAAAAAGCCAACCAACCCTCAAGAACGCCGCATCCAATACGTTTATAAGGCTCACCAAATAGCTCGAAATAAGTATGTGCCTCAAGATTATCCAGGAAAAATCACACTGTTTCTGAGCACTCCACGTTATGACCCGCAAGACATAGGTCCTTTTAAGCATTGGTCCAAACTCGCCAGTGGAAGAGTCAAGCACCATCTAATTGCCGGCAGTCACAGAGAGATACTTATAGGCCCTCAACTTAAAGTGCTAGCTGAACAGTTTAAGGTTTGTTTGGATGAAGCGCAGAACGTTCACCGTCCATAAATCGCCTATCCATAGCAACTATGTCCACACACGAAACCGAATAAAATGTCTCGCTGGCAGCGCAAACGCTCCGCCATTGCTGGTATTTCAGTCAGGTATTGACCGGGGACAAGCTAAATCACCGCCGCGCAACTCCCCGGTGCCGACAAAAAATCGGATTTCTAATGGTGATTTACTAGGAGTCCAAAATTTATTTTGGACTATTAAGCAGACAACAATGACGAAAAAATGAAAATCACACAAGACAGATTAAAGAAATCAGATTTTTTGGAAAAATCGGATTTCTCACCGCGACTAGTGCCGGACGGGGTTTGCAACCCTACCGGTTTTAGAATTACAACAAAGATCACTGCATTGAGCGAGGTTGTCGCGGGCTTCGTTTTAAAACCCATTGTTGGCATTGGGTTGCAAACCCCGTCCGGCACAAGGAAAATCCCATTTTATCAATTTTTCATGGACGAATCTCTCTTCAGGACTTGTTCTCAAAACAAGGGGAGATGAAATTGACGGATTGAAATGATTGGAGCGTTGCGTGGAGAGAGAAGAGAGTGCGTAGGACGCACCCTACACTCGCTGTAGCCTTTCAAGGCGGTTCCATCTTCAATAAATCACCTTAACTTCATCCTCACCAAGCAAATTTTTCAAATTCTGAAGCAGGACAGCATTCAGCTTCACGCGCCAACTCTCACCAAGCTCCAAATCAACTTGTGTATCAGTACACTGATAATGAATTAACACCGGACAGCGACCTTGACGATAGGGAGAAAGAGTGTCTACCAATTGTTGGGCAAACGCTTTAGGGGCTTCTTGGGCAGAAACGGTTAATTTCAAACGATTAGCAAAAGTTTCGCGGGCAGCGTCAAGCGTAAAAATTTTCTGGGCTTTCATGCTATAACCGTCACTGTATTTATCCAAACGCACTTCGCCTTCTACCATTAATAAAGTGTTTTTGATTAACAACTCTTGCACCGTTGGATATAAATCTGAGTACACCTTCACTTCTAATCGTGCAGTGCTATCATCCAAAGTGATAAAAGCCATGCGCCCATGCTGATTAGTCATGGAACGCAAATCAATCACCCAACCAGCAACTCGCACCGTTTTTTTCTTCTCCGTTGGTTTAATTTTGACCAGTTGTGTACGAGTCAATTGTGCCAGTTCTGCTAAATAGGGTTTAATGGGATGCCCACTTAAATAAAAGCCTAAACTTTCCTTTTCACCATTCAACTGCTCCGTTTCGCTCCACGGCTTCACATTCTGAGCAAACAGCGGCTTTTCTTCAATCGATTTTTGGGAATTATTGAACAAGGCAAATATATCATTTTGCCCGGTGGCAGTATCACTTGAATGTCGCTCAGCCATTTTGATAGCATTACCTAAAGAAGCTATCATCACGGCTCTATTCGGCCCTAATTTCTCCAAAGCACCTGATTTAATTAAAGGTTCTAACAGGCGGCGACTGACTTTGCGTAAATCAACGCGACGACAAAAATCAAATAAGTCAGTAAAAGGTCCGTTTTTATCACGCTCTGTCACAATGCCATCAACGGCAGCCTCACCCGCGCCTTTAATCGCGCCTAAACCATAATTAATAGACTGATTTTGCTCTTCACTCACCGTGAATTTGTAATAACAAGTATTGATATTAGGTGGCAATAGATTAAGCTTCATGGCGCGACATTCTTCAGTCAACATCACGACTTTATCCGTGTTATCCATATCCGCCGATAATACGGCAGCCATGAAAGCAGCGGGATAATGGGTTTTAAGCCAGGCGGTTTGGTAGGAAACGAGAGCATAAGCTGCTGAGTGCGAATTTGAGCAGCATAAACCAGAGGCCAAAATGAAGTTATGCTCTGGACTATCTACTTCAAGATCGTAACCTTGATGCCATCCCAAGAAATTGGCTCGTATAGGCTTCCTAAGCACAGTATCCCGCCCCAATTGCCATCGTTGATCATCTCCGATAATTGGTCTAGGCTGATTAATATAAGTTCTCCAGAGCTGCTTCTGAAATTCTCCATTGAAAGACGGATTAATCGCCAAGATCGTCTGATAATCTCTTTTTCCAGCATCCGATCCCGCTGCTGTACCTTGTCGAGATAAGCTTGGGAAATGATGGGTAAAAAATGCCAAGGCCCGTCCACTTCGATGGCTATTTTTTGTTCTTGATTTACAAAATCTACCTGCTTGCGGTGATTCTGGCAGCGAATCTGTACATTTCTGGTAAATCCCCATTGGGATAAATGCGGTTCGAGCCAAATTTCCATTTTTGAACGCTTGGCAGAACCACAAGCTTTGGCATGAATTTTCTGAAATTCTTCTGGATTTTGCAGTCGCCACTCCTTGAGTCTGGCAGCTCGCTCCTGTTGAATCTCTATACGAGATGAGGTTTTTTTGGCTGTATCGGAATATTTCTTCCGCATTTCTGGGGTATGCTGTAGTTTTTTGCAATTCGCTACACGGATATCCCTGCGTTTTTGTTGACAAACGATGCAATTCCTGTAATGTTCTGAAGCCTTTTTTCGGGTACGAATAACCGCACCGCAATACATAGTTCGAGCTTTGCCCGCAGTAGGCCCCGTGTGAATCATACTGAGACATTTGGGGCAGTGTTTCTGATGTGCATGTATTGCGCGTTTTGTAGGTTGAAATTCCCCACACTTGCTCACCCATTTGGATGATTGCCCAGAGGGGCAACTGTCCGTATTTTGTGAGCCATTTGTGATCGAGTGTGCATCTTTCAATGGTAT
The DNA here is from genome assembly GCA_039714115.1 of Pseudomonadota bacterium. Taxonomy (GTDB): domain Bacteria; phylum Pseudomonadota; class Gammaproteobacteria; order Beggiatoales; family Beggiatoaceae; genus Thiomargarita. The sequence goes on from JBDLJY010000254.1 coordinate 5,252, forward strand.
CGTCATCAAACGTTATCTCCCAAATCGGTACTTGCCCATGATCATGTCGCTGAACGACTTTAGAGCGACTATAATCCCCGTCAGCTGTTATGGTGATTACCTCATCACCCGCTTGACAGTCTTCTATTTTTTTTATGCCTCCAAATGTATAAACCTCTGTTCCCTTACAAAGTGTACGGTTGAAACCGTATGCCGCAAAATTTTCCATTAAATTGAAAATAGAAGTTGCCGTCTTAGCTTCCACTCCCCGCGCTACGGCACCATCAGTAAACACGGCACGTTGTTTCGCCATTTCGGCTGCCACCTTCTTGCCCATGGCCCTCCGAAGTAAATCCGCCCCCCCCAAACTATAACCCGCCAACACTTGAGCAATTTGCATCACCTGCTCTTGATACACAATCACCCCATAAGTCGATTTTAAAATCGGCGCAAGATCAGGATGAGGATATTCAATCTTAGCCTCTCCATGTTTACGCTTAATAAAATCATCCACCATGCCCGATTGCAAGGGCCCAGGACGATATAAGGCAACTAAAGCAACAATCTCTTCAAAACTATCGGGTTGCAACTGCCTAACGAGTCTTTTAATACCCGACGATTCCAGTTGGAATACAGCAGTTGTATCACCTCTTTTCAATAAATCATAAGTCTGAGCATCATCTAAAGGAATTTTTGAAATATCTACCGGCGGATCGGCAAAACGGTTAATCGTTTCTAGTGCCCATTTGATAATCGTCAGAGTACGCAACCCTAAAAAGTCGAATTTGACTAAACCCACGGCTTCGACATCGCCTTTATCAAATTGGGTCATTAAATCTGTACTATCTTGCTCACAATAGAGCGGCGTAAAATCAGTCAAAACGGTGGGCGCAATCACCACGCCTCCCGCATGTTTACCCGGATTACGGGTTAAACCTTCCAACTGACGCGCCATATCTATCAATGCCCGCACATCTTCTTCATCATCATAGCGGGAGCGTAAAGCCTCTTCTTTTTCTAAAGCTTTATCAAGAGTAATGCCCAATTCAAAAGGGATAAGTTTAGCAATTTTATCGACAAAACCGTGTGGATGCGCTAACACGCGCCCCACATCGCGCACCACCGCTTTCGCTGCCATTGAACCATAAGTGATAATTTGCGAAACGCGCTCACGTCCATAACGTTTAGCGACATAATTAATCACATCATCGCGGCGTTCCATGCAAAAGTCGATATCAAAGTCCGGCATAGAAACCCGCTCAGGATTTAAAAAGCGTTCAAATAGCAAATTATAGCGAATAGGATCTAAATCAGTAATACTGAGAGCATAAGCGACTAATGAACCAGCCCCAGAGCCACGCCCGGGACCGACTGGAATATTATTTTCTTTAGCCCATTGGATAAAATCAGCCACGATTAAAAAGTAACCGGGAAAGCCCATTTGTACAATGACATCCAGTTCATGGGCTAAACGCTCATCATAAGGGCAGCGTTGCTCGGCAAACTCTTCGCTAGAGTTGTCAAAAAGCCTGGCTAAACGTTGTTCTAAACCAATCTTGGCATGGCGACGGAAATAATCTTCAACCGATTCTTCTTCTGGTATGTCGGGAAAATCGGGCAGATAATTTTTACCCAGGCTTAATTCTAAATTACAGCGTTGAGCAATCAGCCAAGTATTTTCTATAGCCTCTGGTATATCAGCAAACAATTCCGCCATTTCTTGCCCAGTACGCAAATATTGTTGTGGACTATAGCGGCTCGGGCGATTTTTATCAGCGAGGATATTACCATCGTGAATACATACACGGACTTCATGAGCCTCAAAATCGTCGCTGCTCAAAAAACACACATCATTGGTGGCAACGACGGGAATGCCCGTCTCTAAAGCTAGTTCAACGGCGGCGTGGATAGCCTCCTCTTCATTAGGCCGACCCGTGCGTTGTAATTCCAGATAAAAACGCTTTGGAAACAAAGCCTTCCACTCATCCAAGTGTTGCCGTGCTAACTGAGCTTGTCCTGCCAACAAGGCTTGTTCTATCTCGCCCTCGCGCCCCCCGGAGAGTGCAATCAAGCCCTCCGTCGCCCCCTTAAACCAGGCAGAACGTAAGTAAGGCACATTTTTGACCTGTCCTTCGGTGTAACTGCGTGAAACAAGGCGGGTGAGATTGCGATAACCAATATCGTTTTGGCACAACAAAACGAGACGGGAAGAGGACTCATGTAGCCGCACATCGACACCAATGATAGGTTTAATCCCAGTCGATTGCACCGCGCGGTAGAATTTAACGAGGGCAAAAAGATTGCTTTGGTCAGTGATAGCACAGGCGGGCATCCCGGCTTCCCGCACTGTATTCACTAAAGGTTTGATGCGGATAAGGCTATCAACCAGTGAGTATTCTGTGTGTAAATGTAGATGGACAAAACGCATAAATAAGTTTCGATGCAACGTAAGGGCGGTTTGCCCCTACGTTAAAGTGTTTTCACTGCCCCTTTGCTGGAGGTTCTGGCTCGTTGGGTAGGTTGACGACCTGTTCTTGATGAGATTCCGTCACTGTCGGCCAACTGTCAAACGGGAAGGGTTTCTCCTCACTGTTGTAAGTGAGATAAAGTAGTATTTGATGAATATAGATACTGAGACTTTGCCCTACTGGAACTAGGCGGTCATTAACCTTGCCCGTCAATAGCACGACTCCAAACTGAAAGAGTACAATGATACCTGTGACAATGATGGCAATATAACAACCGATGGCGTAAAGCAACATGAAAAAAGCGCGTAGCCATGTGTTGAGTGACAGTATATTTTCTCTTATTTGTTCTCTTAATTCTTCTTTTATCATTTTATTTATCTTTCATCATCAATACCTTCGCCAATTTAACCTCACTTCTATGTTTCACTGCGAAGGTATTAATCATTTAAGGGATTTATCCAGGTTTTCCTTAATTTAATGGCATTGCGCCTAATGGCTACTCAGGTATCCTCAGCAGGCGGAAGCCAAAGGTATCGCTGCGCTCGTCCGGCGATAGGAAGCTGCACCATTCCAGCCTGAGCCGCGAACCGCCCGATACTGGCCTGTAGCATCAAGCGTTCATAAGGTTAGTTCCAATATAGAAACTGTCGCTCCGCCCCCTTTTTTTGAATTTTGGATAACGGGTGGTTCCTTGAAAAAAACGATTGAATGCCGATTGTAAATGGATAAAAGGTTGTTGACTGGCGTACTTAGTCACATTGTACATCCAAGGAAATTCAATCGGTTTAATGGCATTAAATTGTTTCTTGAGTTCAAAAGCGGATGGTTTTAAACCCGCTTCTTATGGACTTTTTTCCATTCTGCCAATGCCCAATTCCAAGTGAATCGTGCAATTCCACAAGCTTGTCTGAAATATTGTTCTTGTTTATAAGTTGGCTCTAAACATATCTTGTGACTCAGTCTGATCTCCATTAGATAATTCCTGCTTTCAAAAATGTGTACAAAAGTGTAGGAGTCCAAGATTTATCTTGGACGTCCAAGATAAATCTTGGACTCCTATTTTTGGTAAGTTCGTAGTAGGCGATTTATCGCCTACCTCAAATCGAACTCACTTCTTTTTTAATAACTCTACAACTTGTTTAAGCATATTTTCGATGTTTTCCAAACGCTTTTCCATCAGTGCGTGATGATCCTGCATTGAGCCACGGAAAGCACCCTGTCTGCCCTGATAAGGATTACTGCGGGGACCCTGTCTGGCACCATAATGTGGCGGCATACCACTTGGTCCACCCCAAGCGGGGCCAGGTGGCATCATACAGCCTCCCGTCCGCATTTTCTCATGCATTTCTTGCTGACGCTGCCGCATTTCTTCCCCCAGACGTCGCCGTTCTTCTGGATCCCTTGTCTGGTGGAGTTTATCCCTGAGCGCATACATTTCTTGCAGATGCGCCTTTCGTTGTTCCATCATCTCCTCTTGACAGTTCTTGGCTGGTGCTGAGGGTTGCATGGATGGCTCAGCCGGTGGGGTCATAGCTGCCGGTGGTGGCGCCGGTGGAGTCATAGCTGCCGGTGGTGGCGCCGGTGGAGTCATAGCTGCCGGTGGTGGAGCCGCTGGGGTCATGGCTGCTGGTGGTGGCGCCGGTGGGGTCATGGCTGCTGGTGGAGCAGCCGCTGGGCTCGGCTCTGGCGCAGAGCTTTCCTGCGCTAAGGCATAACTACTGAGTGCTAATGATACTACAGTAGGTAACACATATTTTTTCATCATAA
>JBDLJY010000255.1:0-9437 GCA_039714115.1 Pseudomonadota bacterium
TGAGATCAATCTTGTTATCTTAATCGTTTTTTTCGATGATAAACAATTATTATGCTAACTCCTGTTATATTGTCAGGCGGAGTGGGGAGCCGTTTATGGCCTTTATCCCGCGAATCTTACCCGAAACAATTATTAGCCTTAGTTGGCAATCATACTTTGTTGCAAAACACGGTGACACGATTGGATGGGCTTGCCGATTTGTCTGCACCGTTAATGGTTTGTAATGAAAGTCACCGTTTTTTAGTGGCGGAACAATTACGTAATATCGGTGTTTCTCCCGCGCATATTATTCTTGAGCCGGTAGGGCGTAATACGGCTCCGGCCGCGGCTGTGGCTGCTTTGGTTGCTATCGCTGATGATCCCGATGCGGTGTTATTGGTTTTGCCCGCTGATCATCTTATTGCGAATGCGGCGGCTTTCCGGGAAGCCGTTGCTGCTGGGGTGCCTTTGGCGCAGGCAAATTATTTGGTAACATTTGGTATTGTGCCTAACCGTTCAGAAACGGGTTATGGTTATATTAATGCTACTGATTTTATAGAGGATACAGTTGCTTTGTCTGTGAAACGCTTTGTCGAAAAGCCTGATCTTGAGACGGCGCTGCGGTATGTAGATTCAGGTGAGTATTATTGGAATAGCGGCATGTTTTTGTTTAAAGCTTCACAATATTTAAAAGAATTGGAAGCTTTTGCTCCTGACATTTTGCAGGCTTGTCGCCAAGCGATTGATAATGCTGGAGAAGATAAAGATTTTATGCGTTTAGAGACGACGACATTTAAAGCCTGTCCTAGCGATTCTATCGACTATGCGGTGATGGAACACACTAAGGGGGCTGTTGTGATTCCCCTAGATGCGGGGTGGAATGATGTCGGCGCGTGGTCATCTTTATGGGAAGTCAGCGAACAGGATGGTGATGGTAATGTGACTATGGGCGATGTTTTGAGTGAAAATGTACGCGATAGTTATTTGCGGGCGGAGCATCGTTTGTTGACTGCGATAGGGGTGGAAAATTTGATGATTGTGGAGACTGCTGATGCTGTGTTGGTGGCGCATAAGGATCATGTTCAGGATGTTAAGCAAATCGTTTCTCGTTTGAAGGCTTCTGAACGTCGTGAGGCGGAGTTACATCGTAAGGTTTTTCGTCCGTGGGGTAGTTATGAGTGTATTGATGTTGAGAGTCGTTTTCAGGTGAAGCGTATTATGGTGAATCCGGGGGCGAGTTTGTCTTTGCAAATGCATTATCATCGTTCTGAGCATTGGGTGGTGGTTAAGGGTACGGCGCGGATTATGCGAGGTGATGAGAGTTTGATCTTGAGTGAAAATCAGTCGACTTATATTCCTTTAGGTGTTAAGCATCGTTTGGAAAATCCGGGTAGGGTGCCTTTGGAGCTGATTGAGGTGCAGTCGGGTAGTTATTTGGGTGAGGATGATATTGTCCGTTTTGATGATGTTTATGGGCGGGATTGATGTCAATGCTACTAAAGAAATCCGATTTTTTGAAAAAATCGGATTTCTCTCTACGCTAAAGAAATCCGATTTTTTGAAAAAATCGGATTTCTATCATGGTTTATTGATTGGCACGATGCTCAATCAGGTGTTCAACGACGCTTGGATCAGCTAATGTGGAGGTGTCGCCTAAGTTATCTAGTTCGTTGGCGGCAATCTTTCGTAAAATGCGGCGCATGATTTTGCCGGAGCGTGTTTTAGGTAGTCCTGGTGCCCATTGAATCACGTCAGGTGAGGCGATGGGGCCAATTTCGGTGCGTACTTGCTTCAACAATTCTTTGCGTAATTCTTCACTGGGTTCTTTGTCCGCCATCAAGGTGACATAGGCGTAAATACCTTGGCCTTTGATGTCATGGGGGTAGCCTACTACTGCTGCTTCTGCTACGGCTTCATGTAGCACTAGGGCACTTTCTACTTCTGCTGTGCCCATGCGATGTCCTGATACGTTAATCACGTCATCGACTCGTCCAGTGATCCAATAGTAGCCGTCTTCGTCGCGCCGGGCGCCGTCACCGGTGAAGTAGTTGCCTGGGTAGTTGCTTAGGTCAATGCCATTAAGTTAAGCTTAACATTTTGATTTTATTCATCTGTTTTTTGGTTGAACCGGAAAATTCTCTGCGAGATTCACATCCGATAAAAAAGGTCAATGCCATAAGTAATTGTAACTTATTGATATAAATTATTTTTTTATTGCATCACTAAATCGCCATTAAGCCTATCAAAATCAAGTACCCCTTGCTTTACTATTCCCCAAAATTACCTAGCCTAAAATCGCTGTTTATAGAGTATCACGGCATGTTGCTAATAAAGCCACGTCGTTGTTGGCTTTGCCGGGGATTGATAATACCTAAGTAACTCTTAGGGTTTTAACGGTTAAAAACTAATAAAATCAAACTGTTAAGCTTAACTTAATGGCATTGAGTTGCTTAGGTAGGTGTCGATGAAGCGTTGATGATCGCCATAGACGGTACGCATTTGGCCGGACTAGGATCGGGTGATGAGTAAGTTAGTCAACCGTTTCTATATATAAGCCGATAGTGCGATGGCAGCTATGGAAACGATGGTGGTGTTGTTTTAATGGCATTGATGTTTGTTATAATTTCCGAAAAAAAAATCCAACATAAATTGTAAATCATGTCATTAAGCACACCCCTATGCACATTATTCAAGGAGGGAGCCATTGTCGATTTCCTTGTCGAAAAAGCTGCGACAAAAGTTCTCTCTGTTTTCCAGGCGCGATTCTCTTTTACTGCCTTTGAAATTGCTAAGGCTTATCAAGAAAGTTATGAGTATGCTCTTGCTGCTATTTGTGCCGGGCTGGCAACGCCCGTTCAAAAGCTTGGCTTTTTACAAAAATTGGCTCATTCTGAGGTTGAACGTGAATTCGCTGAGCAAATTGAGCAGGATTATTTGCAACCTTTCGCTGTTCAGCGCGGTGTTCAGGATGTCGGCGCATTGCGTCAACAATTGATTGGGTAAATTAAGGCATTACTTAAATCGGAGCCGATTTTTTCGGCAGCGTCGTTTGACTGAATCCGAATTAACGGCTTTTATTAATTATAAAGGTAGTTTGGCAATCACTGATTTGATTTTGGCGGAATTGGATGGCTGCGATGAAACGCTCTTGGCTTTTTTCCGCTTTGAGGATTTGTTGGGCAATGCTATTCTCTTTTTTCTCCATGAGATGCTCCGCTCGGATACTCGCGAAGTCTTCTCAAGAAAAACTGATTGAGCGTTTACAACATCAATTATATGAACAAAATGCCAATGCCATGCAAGCCCTACAGGCGGGGAATTTTGCACAAGCCAGTCAAATCGCGTCGCAATTGGAGCACTTGCAAAAGATGCCTCAACGCTTAGATGCCACCCAAGCGCACTCATCGACGTTGGTTGGCGTTTTCGGAGCGTTTTCAACATTGGGCGGGTTTGTTGAATTCTCAACTCAGTCAGGTGCTTACGGAAACTGGTGCCTTGCATTGGGAATCTCAATGAACTTATGGATAAATGTGAAAGAACATCTTTACAGTCAGCATTAAACACCAAAACCACATAAAGCCAGTCAAAAAATTAAGTCTTGACAGACCATAATTATTCGTAGTTTTATAATAAAAAAGCTCATTGTGCGTCCTACGCACCATCTTTCCATGCTCTACACCTTTACCTTGGTGCGTGCGATTTAAACTTAGAAAAAGGGGGCAACCATCGTAGGGGCATACCCTATCGGGTTTGCCCCCGTGAGGGATTAGGTGCGCTCGGTTGCCCCTTTTTTATTTTGAAAATCATTTCAATAAGATGGACTATGCACGATCAATCACAGAACATATACCTATTGGTTCAGGTGTTACTGAAGCTGCATGTAAAATGTTAAACAAAGATTGTGTCAATCTGGTATGAAATGGCTTGAAAAAGCGGCTAGTATTGTACTTGGTTTACGAACATTGACACAATCATCTGGGCGCTGGAAACAATCCTGGAATAAGATTAGTCAATATAGTTTACCTAGTAGGTTATAACTATTATTAATAGAATGTATTCTATAGACAAATTATTATGTCTTTTACATCATATATCGGTCACACTCTTTTCTTGGAGAAAGCTCAAGTATGATACTTTCAAATACAAAACTCTCAACTAGCACTTCTTCATAAATTTTATCTAAAATTCAAATACTTGGAGAAACAATTAGCCTAGTAAAAAATAAAACTCTATTTCAAGCAGGAGACGAGCCTGATTATCTTTATGTTATTTTGGAAGGAGATATTCTAATTGAAATGGATTCAAAATCGCCACTTTGGATTGGTTCGGGGGATATCATTGGAGAAATCGGATTTGTATTGGGTACTAAACGCACCATAAATGTTAGAGCAGGTGCTTTAGGATGTACCCTCTGGCGTGTTCATCGTTCTCTTATTTTTCAACAATCAAACATTGAAATAACCATTTTAATGACACATATTTTGTTAGCCTTAGCGCCCCACATGGAGATTCGATTGTTGGAAATACTTAATGAACTTAAGTCACTCACATTAACTCATTCAGTGAAACCTGATTTGATCAACTACTGTGATTTTGATCATCCTTCAATTCAATATGTTGCTACTTTTTTACGTGGTAAAGATGATTGGGAATCTGCAATTAACGTCTGGGAATTTGTGCAAAGTTTGCCATATCGTTTTGGTTTTTGGCATATGAAAGCATCCGAAACTTTGGAATTGGGTTTTGGTATGTGTACGACTAAATCGAATTTACAGGTTGCTCTTCTTCGTGCTCTAAATATTGAAGCCAAATTTGGAGAAGCTCAAGTACATTCAAAATACCTTATTCCCTTTATTCTCCCTGCATATCTTGCCAAAATAAACAAGGATAAAATTAAGCATTATTTTTGTCTTGTTAAACTTGAGGGACAATGGTTTCGTAGCGATGCCACTTTCTCAAAAGAATCCATGCGTATGTTGGCTGAACATTATCCACAATTTAATCGTCTTGTTCATAAAAAATTTCAAAGAGAAAAGCATTTTTTTGTTGAAATTGAAGAAAACATGAAAAATGATTTGTCTAGTGTCATGCAGAAAAAACCATTTTATAGGCATGGCAATATTGAATCAATGAACATTCTGCTTGACAAAATACAAGCTACATCTATGCTTATGCCTCATTGGGTAAAGCCAACTTTAAAATTGTTAAACTCTAATCCTAAAGTAGCCATTTTAAGAGCTATGGCAGCGCTCACAGTAGGTGCTGAAAAACTTCATTCCATGATAAAAGAGCGGAATGTCGCATTGGAAAATTACTCCACTTGAAAAGGAAATCTGATATGAAAGAATGGGATATGACTCCTCCGCCTTTATCTGATTTAGGCGATCATGATGTTTTTCGTCTCGGAAATCATCTCGTTGGAAAACGGGTAGCACTTTTGGTAACGGGTGGTATTGCCGCAATGAAAGCACCACTTATTGCACGCTCTCTTCGACAACAAGGAGCGGAAGTCGTTGCTTATGTTTCCTCTGAAGCCCTTAGATATACAACCACCGATGCACTGGAATGGAGTACCACCAACTCGGTTGTGACTCAGCTAAGTGCTCATTCAGAACATTTAAGCGATACGACACCTTTTGATCTATTTTTGGTTGCTCCGGCTACTTATAATACCATTAATAAGATAGCAAATGGCATTGCTGATAGTGTCATTACGACAACTTTGGCTTCAGCTATAGGCAGGATGGAACAGGGCAAGTCAGAAGTACTGATTGTGCCGACTATGCACAATTCACTTCATAACGCTATTCTTACCGAGTCGCTGAAAAAGCTAAAAGCTATGGGTGTGCAAATTGTTCCACCCAGAGAAGCTAATGGTAAACATAATCTTCCCCATGAAAAAACAATAACGGCGGAAGTCTGTCGTGCTGCCAGTTCTTCGCCTCTCAAAAGGGTTCCTATTTTAGTAACCGGGGGACCAACCCCGGTTCCCATTGACAATGTGCGAAGAATTGTTAACCGTTTCCGTGGAAAATTGGGTATCAAAATGCTGGAAGAGTTATACCTACGTGGAGCGGATGTGCTTCTTATTCATGGTGACGGTGCCTATCTTCCTCCAAAGCATTTGCCTTATGTTGTGGCAAGAACTTATGATGATTATTATCGTATGGTGATGACAGAACTTGGGCAGAAAGATTATGCGATTGGCATATTTTCAGCAGGTGTTGCAGACTATAAACCGGAGATAACTTTACCTGGTAAAATGCCAAGTGGGAAAAGTTTTTCCTTGAATCTTGTACCCACTGTGAAGGTGGTTAATGAAGTCAAAAAACAATTTCCCAGTCTTTTTATGTTGACTTTTAAATATCAGGAAGACATTTCCCATAAGGAATTGATGGATATTGTATATAATCGCCTCAACTCAGGGTATCCTGCTGTTGTAGCGAATCGAGGAGAAGAGGTTGGTCCAAATGGCGAGCAAATTGCCCACCTAGTTACCGGCGTTGAACAGACGATAAAATTCGTCGGTAAACAAGAGATAGCCATTGGAATTGCAGATTATCTTGAAGATATATGGGGTAAGCAAAAAACTGCATAATTGATTCAAAGATGTTGAGCTCCTGAATAATCAGAGCAGCTACGATACAAGATTGCGATTTGCGAGATAACGCTAAAGGTGCTTGGGATATTGATCCTAGTTGTGAGCAATTGGTGCATCGCAGTGGCAATAAAGAATAACGCTCCGTTAAATCGTAGGGGCAATCCCTTGTGGTTGCCCCTTTTTATCGTTCCCACGCGAGGCAAAGGTCGCGTGGGAACGAGCACCGAGACTCTCGTATCCTAATTCGTTTATTTCTTTGTTGTTGAAAGCGAGCGTAGGGTGCGTCCCACGCACAGGATGGTGGTGTAAATTTTAGCACATCTGGTTAGTTATTTGCGGGCGGAGCATCGTTTGTTGACTGCGATAGGGGTGGAGAATTTGATGATTGTGGAGACTGCTGATGCTGTGTTGGTGGCCCGATTTTTTGAATAAATCGGATTTCTCTCTACGCTAAAGAAATCCGATTTTTTGAAAAAATCGGATTTCTATCATGGTTTATTGATTGGCACGATGCTCAATCAGGTGTTCAACGACGCTTGGATCAGCTAATGTGGAGGTGTCGCCTAAGTTATCTAGTTCGTTGGCGGCAATCTTTCGTAAAATGCGGCGCATGATTTTGCCGGAGCGTGTTTTAGGTAGTCCTGGTGCCCATTGAATCACGTCAGGTGAGGCGATGGGGCCAATTTCGGTGCGTACTTGCTTCAACAATTCTTTGCGTAATTCTTCACTGGGTTCTTTGTCCGCCATCAAGGTGACATAGGCGTAAATACCTTGGCCTTTGATGTCATGGGGGTAGCCTACTACTGCTGCTTCTGCTACGGCTTCATGTAGCACTAGGGCACTTTCTACTTCTGCTGTGCCCATGCGATGTCCTGATACGTTAATCACGTCATCGACTCGTCCAGTGATCCAGTAGTAGCCGTCTTCGTCGCGCCGGGCGCCGTCACCGGTGAAGTAGTTGCCCGGATAGTTGCTTAGATAGGTCTCAATAAAGCGTTGATGATCGCCATAGACGGTACGCATTTGGCCGGGCCATGATCGGGTGATGAGTAGGTTGCCCTCGGCAGCGCCTTCAAGGATGTCGCCTTCGTTGTTGATTATCGCGGGGAGAATGCCAAAAAATGGGCGGGTTGCGGAGCCGGGTTTGAGTTTTGTTGCGCCGGGCAGGGGGGTGATGAGAATGCCGCCGGTTTCTGTTTGCCACCAGGTGTCAACTATGGGGCAGCGTCCGTCTCCTACTATGTGGTAATACCATTCCCATGCTTCTGGATTAATCGGTTCTCCAACGCTGCCTAATAAGCGTAGGCTTTTGCGGCTGGTGGTTTTGACGGGGTCGTTGCCTTGGCTCATGAGTGCTCGAATGGCGGTTGGGGCAGTGTAGAAAATGTTGACTTGGTGTTTGTCCACGATTTGCCAAAAGCGGCTGGCATCGGGATAGGTGGGGACGCCTTCAAACATTAAGGTTGTTGCGCCATTGGCAAGGGGCCCATAGATGATATAGGAGTGTCCGGTGACCCAGCCTACGTCTGCGCTACACCAGTAAATGTCTCCGTCATGGTAGTCAAAGACATATTTGTGGGTCATGGCGGTGTAGAGGAGATATCCGCCGGTTGTGTGCAAGACGCCTTTGGGTTTGCCGGTGGAGCCTGAGGTGTAGAGTATGAATAAGGGGTCTTCGGCGTCCATTTCTTCGGGCGGGCAGTCGGCGGAGACTTTTTCGATTTCTTGGTGATACCAAATATCTTGGCCGTCTTTCCAAGCTTCATGATGTCCGGTATTTTTGACCACTATGACTGTCTGTACGCAGGGGCATTCGGTGAGGGCTTTATCTACGTTGGCTTTGAGAGGGACTGTACGTCCACCACGTAAGCCTTCGTCGGCTGTGATCACGATTTTGCATTCTGAGTCTAATATGCGATTTTTCAGGGCGTCTGGGGAAAAGCCGCCAAATACGACGGAGTGTATCGCGCCAATACGGGTGCAGGCGAGCATGGCAACTGCGGCTTCTGGTATCATCGGTAGGTAAATGCAGATGCGATCTCCTTTTTCGATGCCATGCGCTTTGAGGACGTTGGCGAGGCGGCAGACTTTGTCGTGTAGTTGACGATAGGTGATTTTTTTGGAATCTGAGGGATCATCGCCTTCCCAACAGATCGCGACTTGATCGCCCCGCGTGTCCAGATGACGATCTAGGCAGTTGTAAGAGACGTTGAGCTTTGCGCCTTGAAACCAGCGAATTTGGCCTTGGTGGTAGTCCCAGTCTTGGACGTTGTCCCATTGTTTGAACCAGGTGACGAATTCTTTGGCTTGCTCTGCCCAAAATCCATCGGGATCGGATATGGAACGGGCATACATTTCTTGGTATTTTTGTTCAGTGATATGTGCATTCGCTGCGGCTTGGGGTAATACGTCGTAGACTTTTGACATGTTGTGCGTTCCTTTGATTTGAGTTTGAGGTGTGAGATTTTATCAAAAAATTAGGTAATAAGTATAACGAATTGCGTCAATGCCATATCGTTTTCCTTGATTTGCAGCCGCACTTCTAATCCAAATTTTCAGATACGCCATAAGCTGAATTTTCTTTCAACTTGATTGTGCAACAATCTGTCCATTGCAACACTTTGTGCAAGCTTTCCGATTCCTTAATTTATCAACGTTTATCGATTTGTTTTTCATTTTATAAATCCTTTCAAAAACACGCCAAGCATGATTTTTAGTACATTCTTCCATTTTGCCTTCATTCTTATTTTTTATACGTGTTTAATGCGCTATTGCATTAAACTTTAGTGAATTCGTCCAACGAGATTTTAAATCGTCGGGCTATACGAATGGCATCGATCAATGTGATGTTACGTGC
>JBDLJY010000256.1:0-9401 GCA_039714115.1 Pseudomonadota bacterium
GTTTTTGACACCTGTCAGGTTTGTCTTAACTTAATGGCATTGAAGCGTAGGGTGCGTCCCACGCACCTTTTTGATGTCGGATTAACAGTGCGTGGAAAGAGGGTAAATGGCGTAAGGAAATTCAGACTACGTTTGCGGATTAAGCACATCAATAGACAAGCGAAGTCCCAAACGATGTAAAAGTGTACTTAAATTTGAGAGGTTAGCACTCTCATTGTCATCAAGCATGTTTGGCATATTTGCATGACGAGTAATAGACATCGCATCTTGAGCTTCAGCAATATTTGTCAGTGCTGTCAAGAAAGTACTAAAGTCAGCACTTTCTAAGGCTTCATTCAAGTAAGCGGCTCTATCGGATGGATTTGTTAAATAATCACTTGCTTTGTAAGGACGACTTGCCATCATTATTCACCTGTATGTTCCTGCCAATATTCAACAGCTTTTTTTATATCTCGGCTTTGAGTTGACTTATCACCACCACATAATAACAAAATAATGGTGTCACCTTCTTTTCCATAATAAATACGGATACCTTTACCGTAGGTAAGACGCAATTCATACACGGCATCACGTAAATATTTATGATCACCCAAATTACCGGCGGCAACTCTATCAAGCCGAGTGAGTATTTTTGCTTTAGCTTTTCTATCACGTAGATTTAAAAGCCATTCTCCAAAAGGAGAACTGCCAGATGGCGTAAGATACTCACGTATTTCTATCATTCTTATGCTCAAGTTAAGTTGGAATTTATCAAACAATAAAGTTATAAGTTATAAATAATTTATTGATAATTAATTAAAAATTAACGATGATTATTGCAATTGGTATGATTTTTCCCTCAGTACAGGACAATTTATTTAAGTCATTGATTGTTTGTTATTTACTGGCGTTACTTCGTTTCGACCAGCGGGAGAAATCTTAAGACTTTGAGAATTCAAAATTTGCGTCGTGCGGACAACCTTCTCTCGTTCCAGGCGTACTTTGCCAAACAAAAACGACAAGGATGATATATAATTAAGTATAAAATAATCAAAGCTCATTCGATAATTGCAACACTATGCCAACAAAAACACTCATTGAAACCGGCATCAACGCCCTATTAGGCGGCGACGCTGTAGAAGTCTTAGCCAAAAATGCGACCGATAAAGTCGTCTCGGCATTCCAAGCCCATTTTACTTTTTCCGCTTTTGAATAATGTGCCCACAACTATCAAAAAAGCTACAACTACGCCTTGGCAGCCATTTGTGCTGGGCTCGCCGCCCCTGAGCAAAAATTAGCCTTTTTACGAAAATGGGCGCATCCCAAGATCAAGCGCGAATTTTCCGATCCCATTGATTCACATTATTTACAAGCTTTCGCAGAGCAACGCGGACTCTCTAGCGACACTTTACGCCAACCACTGATTGAAAAAATTAATCAATTACTCAAATTACCCCCCATTTTTGCAGGGGAAAATCGTCCCTTGACAGAGCCCGAATTAGTCGCTGCCATTCATCATCAAGAGACTTTGGCGATAACCGACTTAATTTTAGCACAATTGCGCCAAACAGATTTTGCTTTTGATGAGGATGAAGATTGGATCGCTTTTCTCCGTTTTGATGATTTATTAGGCAAAGCGACGCTGCATTTTTTTCTTGAGATTATGCGCCAAACGCCTCGCGTCGAATCTACCTTTTCGGCTCTACAAAGAGAAGGTATTTGGGCGGATGTTCGTGATTTGAAATCGGCTCAAAAAAATCTCTCGGCGAAAATTGAGCAAGAGATCGAGGCACTCAAAGCTACTGCCATGCAAGCCCTACAGCAGGGTGATTTTTCAGGCATGTCTCAAATCGCGCCACAATTGGAAAGTTTACAGCATTCTTTGGCGCAAGTTCCACAACGTTTACAAGCCGTTCATGCCGCTTGGCAAGCCAGTCATCAACATTTGATCGAGTTTTCTCTTCGTTTTGAAAATTGGACGCAATTGTTAAATGTCCAAGTCGAGCAAGTGATCAATGGCGTGGTGCAATTACAGGATGATGTCGCTGAAGTTTCTGATGAGGTGAAAAAATTAAAGCAGTTGATGTTGCAATTGATGGCGCGTTTTGATTTGTCCCTGCAAGTTAAGCCACAAGATGAATTTAGCCATCATAATAGCAAAAGCCTTAAACTGGTTCGCGCCGCGATTGTGCATTTAAAACGCTTGCCTCAGCAAAACAGTGAATTAATGATGATGGCGGGTAGCGTTTTGTCTTCGACGGGCAATATTGCTGAGGCTGAAAATTTATTTATCCAAGCCCAAAAGGCGGCCAAAAATGAGGCGGATAAAGCTTTAGCTTGTTTTAATCTTTTTCAAGTACGGCAGCGGCGCGGTGCTTATGAGGCGGCTTTAGCCGATTTAAAAGTGGCGATTGCTATTAATCCACGCCAATATGGTTTACATGATGTTGAAAAATATCCGATTGAAAAGTTGTTAGGCGCCGGCGGTATGGGCTGTGTGTTTTTGTGTCAGGATGAATGGCGCGAAAATCAGGTGGTGGTGAAATGCTTTTGGGATATGTCGATGCCAGCCGACAAGAGCGGCCTTTTTTTGTCACGGAGTATATCGAGGGTGCTTTAGACGGGGAGGCGTGGTTGAGCCAATATGGCAAGTTGGATTTAGAAACTGGATTAGATGTGGGGGTGCAAGTGGCGTAAGGTTTAGCGGTGGCGCATGAAGCTGGTGTTTGTTATTTCGATCTGAAACCGGCTAATTTGTTATTCAAAAAAGAGGCGGATCGTTTAGTGGTTAAGATTATTGACTTTAGCTTAGCGCGAGTGGCGACGTCTCTTAAAGATCAAGCCGCCCGTACTCAAGTGCGTAGTGGTCAAAGTCAGTTCATTCAGAATGTTTTCGGTACTTTTGATTATGCGGCGCCTGAGCAATCAATGCCAGTATGATAAACCCCTAAAATTCAGACCTGCCAGGTATCCAAAACATGGCAGGTCGTTGTAAATTAAAGGGCGTCGAAAAATTCACCTGACAGGTTTTTGACACCTGTCAGGTTTGTCTTAACTTAATGGCATTGGTTGGCGAGTACAACTAATGTTCAACAACGAATATTAATGGCATTGCTCACCTGATTGCATTGCTCCGCAACCCCGCAGGTTAATTGCCCTCGATTTTCAACCTATATAGCCGTCAAAATGCTCAAGCCCCGTATTTATTGACTTGCGCCATTTTGCCCCTGATTTTCAAATAGCCGTCATTTCTATTGATTTAGTTAAACGAAGGTAGCGTATCCACCTTATCCGTTGAAATCGAAATGACAGGCTTTTTTTTTGATACTGCCTTAAAAATCCTATTTTTTCAAAGGATTTTTTTGATACTGACAAAAAAAAACTACCGATATTATGGCCTCAAAATGACGACATGGCCATTAAAAGAGCCTTCTTTTATATAAGAATAATGGAGCGGAATGGGCCCCGCATGGATAATTGAATCCTCTCCATCCAACACTCCGTTGTTGTTGGCATCCTTGGAAACAATGCCAGTATGATAACCCCCCCAAAAGAAGACCTGCCAGGTTTCCAAAACATGGCAGGTCGTTGTAAGTTAAGGTAAAAATTAACCTGACAGGTTTTTTACACCTGTCAGGTTTGTCTTAACTTAATGGCATTGATCCTTGGAAAGGGCATCGACGAGATAGCCGCTGCCGTCTCTTATTGAGACTCGAAAGACTTTTGGGGATAGCCCTCTATTATCTGAGTTTTCAATACCTAGCGATTTTCGGACTTTACCTCGTTTTTCAATTTCCACTTGAAACCAGAAACTACCAACATCCTTTTGATAAAAACGAGAATAGTGCCATTAAGTTAAGCTCATGTAGGGTGGATATCGCTGCGCGTATCCACAGAAATATCAATATTAATCAGGTGGAGTCGCTATCGCTTAAGGAGCCCGACATGTATGGTTTTTCCTTAACTTAATGGCATTGCTTGATAACCTACCATCGGTGCTTTACCATAAAATCGAAAAGCAATGAAGGTAACATCGTCGGTGATGTCTGTAGGTATCGGCGCACAGATACTCGTTCTAGCTATTTTCTCATAACCTAAACCATGTTGAGGTGAGTTTGTTATCGTAGTCCAAGTCAATTGACTCAATCTGAAAAGTGTATCAGCAAATCCTGCTTTTTCCTTTTTAGTACATGCAGTAAGAGTATATTTTTCTTTATCCAAATATTTGAGGCAAAAGATGGGATGTGCTTGCTGGGTTGAAACATGAAAATAATCATTGACTTGAATACCCGTTATGAGTTTAGCTCGTTTTTTATTCTTGATTTTTCCCATGATTAGGTGACAATCTGCGTTTTAAAATAATCGCGCATCGCCTCAAATGATATTTCATGCCCTACCGGTGTATTTTTCCAAGGCGGTTCTTCATAAGTCATCTGGTATAACTTCCATGCTGAAAACTGACCAAATACCGTATAAACTTCATCCAATACTTCCCGTGTTTGTACATCATAGATAGAAAAGTCCATATCGCGTGGTGGTGGAATAGCGCCCGCCTCATAACTTTTATAAAACAGATAGAGCCTCGTCAAATTGCTAAGATTGCCTATTTATGGTCAATGCCATTAAGTTAAGGATTTTATGTAGGGTGGGTAACGTGTTTTTGTTGCCCACCAGCCCCGACAGGTGGGCAAAAAGGGCAACCACAGTAGGGGCAATCCCTTGTGGTTGCCCGCCCCTACAGCCCACCCTACAAAAGAACGTCTTTGGGCTTAACTTAATGGCATTGCTATTTATGGTGGGATTGTGCCGGTGAGTTTGTTGGAATTCAGATAGAGCGTCGATACATGTCCACCATTACACCTAACTCTATACCAACTACAAGGCGTATTATTCTTAAGCCACCCGCTATTATTCTCCCAGTTGTCGCCATTAGTACTATTATATAAAGCCACCAGTGCCTCACACTCAGTCGATGGTATTTCTGTGACAGTCGCGCAGTTAGTGGTTTGGGTGGTTTGCCAGCCGGGGGTGTGACTGTTTAGCCATTCGATTAGTTCTGAGTCTGTGGCGCTTAGGTGGTTGTTGTCTACTTTTAAACAGCTATCTCTCCAGCAATCATTAGGCAATTTGATTTGAGTGAGGTTTTTTAGTTTTGGTGGGATTGTGCCGGTGAGTTTGTTGGAATACAGATAGAGAAACGTCAAACGGCTAAGATTGCCTATTTCTGGTGGGATTGTGCCGGTGAGATTGTTGGATTCCAGATAGAGCCTCGTCAAATTGCTAAGATTGCCTATTTCTGTTTGAAAAACATAGGATTCCTCTATAAAAATTTAGTTGATGATGGTGTCTATTATCTTTCATGACAGTGAGGAAATCAATGTTTTGAGAACAAGTCATGATGAAAGATTCGTCCGTGAAACGACGGAACGGAGTGGAGATCATCTTAAAATTTATTTTGGGCTTTTCAGATATTGGTTAATTATATAAGAGACATTTTGATGCTGATTTTGAAATAGCCCTAAAATGGCATGATCCCCGTTTTTATTAGCCTGCGGTACTCTTATGATATAAATTAATGGTGTTGAAATAATGACAGTACAGGGATTGACGGAATATTAAAACGTTACTTCGCCGTTTGCAAACCTGCTGGGGCAAAAAAGCGGTGCGAGCCGAATAGCTTGAAAATTAACCTAGTGGGTGTGGGTACATTAATTTGATTTTTATTTTGTTTGATTGTTTAATCATAACAATTTAGTGTATGATGCAGCCTACGCTTGCTTGACGCTGGAGCGTGATGGTACGCTAGGAATTTATCTCTTATTATCAATAGAAATAAAGGATGTCCAAAAAAATGACTGAACAACAAGCCTAAACTCTGCCTTTTAGGTTTTCGGGAGATGGCGGGGAATATTTCAAGATATGGATTGTGAATTTAATACTCAGTGTTTTAACCTTGGGGATTTATTCCGCATGGGCAAAAGTCCGTACAAATCGCTATTTCTACGGTAATACCAGCCTAGATAATTTAGCCTTTGAATATCATGCGACACCTATGATGATATTAAAAGGGCGATTAATTGCCGTTGCTGCCTTATTCGTCTATGTATTGGTATCCGGGTTTTTCCCTACAGTCGAACTGGTTTTTGTTGCGATTTTAACACTGCTAATGCCATGGCTAATATGGCGTTCCTTACAATTTAATGCTCGCATGGTTAGTTTCCGAAATGTACGATTCAGTTTCCATGGTGTGCTGAAAGAAGCCTATAAGATACTTGTGTTAATTCCGCTCTTGCCTATTGTGATCGGGGCAATACTCGGGGGTATTGCCTTTTTGGTATTGGGTAAAGGAGCCGTGGTTAGTGTCATTGTCTTTATCACCATCTTGGCTGTCAGTTTGATGTATCCATACATCAAAATATTACTAGCCAGTTATTACATCAATAATCAACAATATGGGCAAGGCCAGTTTTCGGCACAACTTTCTGTTAAGAAATACTATATGATGTATTTGGGCTTAATTGCTTGGACATTTTTGTTTTTTCTATTAAGTAGTGTTGTTGTGATGACTGTCATGCAATTAATTGGGGGGGAGTGATATAAGTGATATTGCTCAATATGTCAATCAGCGGCAAAAAGGACAATCGGCATTTGGTATCCTGTGAACAGTTCGGCTCGCTATGATGCACAATTGGAGACGGGCGGTACGCATTATACATTAAAAATAGAAGATAATGATGATCTGCAAGGTGCGATTGCCGGTATCGCTGTTAGTGATCGCGTAGGAAATATCCCACGTAAAATGACCTTAGAGGATCAATCTATTTTTGAGACTCTAAACAATGATGAAGTTGATCGTTTGTTGCAAGAGTCAGATCATAGAGACGGTTTTCTACATATTTTGGAAACGCGCTGGCGGTGGATCGCAACCGCCGTTGTCCTGATGGTTGTGATTAGCTTCGTCAGCATTCGTTGGGGCTTTCCTTGGGCAAGCGAGAAACTGGCTTATGCTATGCCGATTAGTGTGAGTGAAAAGGTATCGGAAGGTGGTTTGGAATTCATGGATGAGTATGTGTTAGAGCCGAGTAAGTTGCCTGAGAGACGTCAGAACGCGATACGTGAGCATTTTGAAAAGGTGCTGTTATCTGTTCAGTCAGAAGAATTTAATTACAAATTATATTTCCGTGATTTGGAAAATACGCCTAATGCTTTTGCTTTGCCTTCGGGTGAAATTGTAATTACGGATATGCTCATTGAAATGGCTGATAATCAGGAGGAAATTGATTCGGTGTTATTGCATGAGATTGGTCATGTTGTGCATCGTCATGGTTTGCAACAAGTTATTCATGGTTCCATTGTAACAATTGCAGTTACAATGATTGCAGGTGATGCTGCTGCGATAGAGGAAATGGTGGTTGCATTACCTGTATTTTTGTTGGAAAGCCATTATTCTCGTAGTCAGGAAAGTGAGGCGGATGAGTATGCTTTCAGGCAAATGGTGAAGCTTGGTATTGATCCTGTCTATTTTGCGAATATGTTTGAAAAGATGGTGTCGTCAGATGTCGAAGAATATGGTGAGTTCTTATCAACACATCCTTCTTCACCACGTCGTATGCAACGGGCTAGAGAATATTCTGCTAAATATTTTCATAGCAATCCTGCATTTCGACAATAGGAGAAAATTTCAGTTTATAGTGGATTGGCTGTAGGAGTCCAAAATTTATTTTGGGCTTCTCAGATATTGGTTAATTACATTAACTTATTTTTAAAGGAAAAAAAACATGCCTGACACTAAAATTTTACTGGATGAATCTGAAATACCCACCCACTGGTACAACGTCATTGCGGACTTGCCCAATCCACCAGCTCCGTATTTGGGAGCCGATGGAAAACCGGTGACACCAGACATGATGAGCACGCTTTTTGCGCCCGGCCTTTTGGAGCAGGAAACGTCCACTCAACGCTGGATTGAAATACCACAAGAAGTGCGTGAAATTTTACGTCTATGGCGACCTTCACCGCTCTATCGTGCCCATCGTTTAGAGGCGATATTGAAGACACCTGCAAAAATTTACTATAAATATGAAGGTGTTAGTCCAGCCGGTTCACATAAACTCAATTCAGCTGTGGCGCAAGCCTATTACAATAAAATCGTCGGCATAAAACGCCTCACCACTGAAACTGGGGCTGGACAATGGGGATCGGCCATTTCGTTAGCCGGGAGCATGTTTGGCTTAGAAGTGCGCGTCTATATGGTTAAGGTGAGCTATGAACAAAAACCATTTCGTCGTTCCATGATAGAAACTTGGGGCGCAGAAGTATTGCCCAGTCCAACGACTTTGACCAAAGCCGGGCAACAAGCCTTAGAAAAGGATCCGCAATGTCAAGGCTCATTAGGCATAGCCATTGCTGAAGCCGTCGAAGAGGCTGCTTCGCGCAAGGATACCAATTATACCTTAGGCTCGGTACTGAATCATGTTTTGCTGCACCAAACCGTCATTGGCTTGGAAACGCGCAAACAATTAGAAAAGGTTGGTGACTACCCGGACGTGATTTTTGCACCTTGTGGTGGAGGCTCCAATGTGGGTGGTATGATGTTTCCGTTTTTGGCTGACAAAGCTGCCGGCAAACCAATTCGCTTAGTAGCAGTCGAACCAACCGCCTGCCCAACCCTAACACGCGGACATTATGCCTATGACTATGGCGATTCGGCTGGACTCACGCCACTGTTGCAAATGTACACACTGGGACATGACTTTATGCCGCCCGGTATTCATGCGGGTGGTTTGCGTTATCACGGCGATTCGGCCTTAGTATCACAACTATGCCATGAAGCAGTATTAGAAGCAGTCGCGGTACCACAACTGAGGACATTTGAAGCTGGCGTGATGTTTTCCAAAGCAGAAGGCATTGTACCAGCCCCAGAATCCAATCACGCACTAGCAGCCGCAGTAGATGAAGCAATACGCTGCAAAGACAGTGGTGAGACAAAAACGATTTTATTTACCTTATCAGGACATGGACACTTTGATATGGCTTCCTATGATAAATACTTGAGTGGTGCATTGACAGATCAAGATTATCCAGAAGGAGCCTTACAAGCAGCTTTAGGAAATTTGCCTAAAGTGACTGCCTAAAAATAATCTTGCTCAATTTAAAATTAACCTACGGGGTATTACATCACGGTTTGCACACTTGCAACGCATAAGATAGATGCCACCCATTCGTGGTGTCACTTTCGTTAGGCGGCACGTCCCTTGTTGGGCCTCCGGTACATATAAATTAATGGTGTTGAAATAATTACAGTACAGTTATTGAGGGAATGTTTAAGCTGGATTGGCTGTAGGAGTCCAAAATTTATTTTGGGAATGGTGTTGAAATAATGACAGTATAGGGATTGACTTTATGCCGGACGGGGTTTGCAA
>JBDLJY010000257.1:0-9318 GCA_039714115.1 Pseudomonadota bacterium
ATATACTCCCCTTCCTGCCACATTCACCTCATTGTGATCCTGCACGAAAGTAATGCCCGGCACATAAGTAATCAACGCATCTTTGAGATTCTTTGCGCCAATATCCGTGATCATTTGGCTGGTAATCACAGTCACAGGTACTGGGACTTCACTAAGTGGTTCACCCTGTCCTGATGCAATTTCAACTTCCTGAAGCCACCCCAATTCTGGATCATAAACAGAGCCACATGACCCTGAAAAAGAACTATATGAATAAAATATTAACACTACACTAAGAATACTAACAATTTTATTGAGCATGATAAACTTTCCTTAAGGTTTGTGAAAGAAAACCGAATTCAATAACGCCGCTTCCCTGCAAGTTTGGCTTTGACTAACTCAGGGTGGTCAAAAGAGGCATTGTTACTCAATTCTGAACCTCTAAACCAAATCGAGAGTTTTTTTCCACCTTTGGCAGAAGCTGTGAAATAGCCATCAGGAAGAACTATGACCCACTCGCCGTCCCTGAAGACCATCAGACGGGCAATCTGCTCCTTTGTGATTGCATCCCATAAAAATATCCCGTCATTCCCCCCGGAGAGGATGCGACGGCCATCCGGGGAAAAACTGACAGAAGAAACGTCATCCTTATGTCCTTCAAAGGTATGTAAAAGACGGCGGCTGTTGACTTCCCAAAGCCGCACGGTTTTGTCCCGACTGCCCGATACAATGTGGCGACCCTCTGGAGAAACGTTCACTGATAACACTGAATCTGAATGCCCATTGAAGGTATGTAAGAGTTTGCCCCTCTCTACATCCCAAAGCCGCACTGTGTTGTCTGCGCTTCCTGAAATCACACGATGTCCGTCAGGCAAAAAAACGACCGAATGAAAATAATATCCGCTGAAGCGATGCAGAAGTTGGCCAGTATCCCAGTCCCACAAGCGCATTTTGTGTTTGCCGCCCGATAGTGCGTAGTGATCGTCCGTTGGAGAAAAATCTACCGATAAAAACAAATCGGAACCCTTCTTAAATCGACGCACAAACCTCCTCTTGTTGTTATCCCACAATCGCATTGTTTTGTCATAGCTTCCTGAGAGCGCGTAACGACCATCCGGGGAAAAACTCACGGAACTCACTAAACCAGAATGCCCTTTGTAGGTGTGCAAGAGCCTACCGTTGTTCACATTCCAGAGCCGCACTGTTTTGTCCCGACTGCCAGAAAGGATGTAACGCCCGTCTGGAGAAAAACTGACCGAACTAATCCAATTGGAATGACCAGAGAGAGTACGTAGCTTGCTGTTGTTGATATCCCACAACCAGATTTTTTTGTTTTGACCGCCTGATAGAACATAGCGACCGTCCGGCGAAAATGCTACAGATTTGACCTTCTGAATATTCGCGTTTTTTTTGGGATACACCCTCAGTGTCGCTGGCTGTTTCTTTAATAAGGGCGCCTGTAGCTGTTGATTCCTTTGCAGATTAATCTTGGTTTTAAAAACCAAGTAACGACCACCGAGTTGTTTTTCAACTTGTACAGTGTATGCTCCCTTGGGCAGTTTGATTGCCCTTTTTCCATTCTGGATAGCACCATAATTTTTGCCATTGATAAATACTGTGGCCCCCTCCGCATCGGAAAGCACTGTCAACACTTTTGATGGTTCTGGACAGTTCCAAAAACAAAACTGGGCTCTTAATGAATATTGAATGTAAGGCAGTTGATGCCCCCGACTTTCATATTTGACAGCCTTGCGTATTTGTTGAAACATCCCCTTTATACGTGTATGTTTTTGTGCCGCAGTTTCTAGTTCTTTCAGTAAGTGTTTGGTGTATAAGCTGTTACGTGTTCTCCGGTTGTCATCTATAACAGTTTTATTTCTAAAAGCAGAATAGGCAATAACCAAACCAGAACCTAAGCTCCGAATATTTACCAAACCACCCACTCCACCCGGATAAGGGTTATCACGGCTGGCATCTAAAATAATGATATTGAGCTCATTTTTAGCCGGTTTTAATCTATTCAAAAGTGTTTGGACCGGAAAAGCTTTATGTTTTACATTGACGCTATCTAAAATATTGCCATTATCTATAGGTAATAGATAATTGATTTTCTTCCCATAGTCCAGCTTAACTGGCGTACCATGCCCACTGAAATAAAATAGTCCGACACCCTTTGTTATTTTTAGGCATTCACTAAATTCAAAGGTAGCCTTATTCATTTGGCGGCTGTTTAGATTTTTTTTGAGGATAACTTTAAAGCCGATTTTTGTTAGGACTTTTGTCATCTCAGTGGCATCGTTAACGGGGTGCTTAAGCGTTCCATTTTCATATTGGCTGTTGCCTATTATTAATGCTATTGGAACACCGGCTTTCAATTCATTGTTTGGCAGACTACACTTTGCATAGAGTGGTTGAACACTTAAGCTTATTAGCAGACAGAGTGTGTAGAATATGGGCAGTAGTAAAGAGAAAGCGTTGCGGTGCGTACACATAATAAATTTTTTGCAAGTTAAGCCTAAAATTCAGACCTGCGGGGAGACTAATACCCCGCAGGTCGTTGTAAACTCATTGTCTTACTCTAAACATCCCCCAAGACAATAATCCTTGATCAATGTGGACTCATAC
Organism: Pseudomonadota bacterium; assembly: GCA_039714115.1. Classification (GTDB taxonomy): domain Bacteria; phylum Pseudomonadota; class Gammaproteobacteria; order Beggiatoales; family Beggiatoaceae; genus Thiomargarita. The sequence continues at coordinate 2,605 of JBDLJY010000257.1, forward strand.
CACGGATGTTGTCTATCCTTACTTTCCTGTTTGACCGGATCCCATACTTCCATGAACACATCTTCTATGGGTTTATGCTTCCCCTCTCGCATTTTAGCAAGCAGGTGTTTAGTGTATAAGCCGTTACCGTCATCACCGTCATCGGCTATTTCACCTTCATCAGCCCCAAAAGCAATCAGCACTCCAAGCTTTTCTGAGGTGGCTGGGCTGGGAGCCTCTCGTCCCAAACCGCGAGGTTTGCCCCTCGCCTTACTGCCCTCATAAGGATTATCACGGCAAGCATCTGCGACAACGATATTGACACCTTTATTAGCGTCTTCCATGGGTTCCATAATTTCCGTTCTCACTTTGAGCGCTTGTTGTCTCAAATCAGACTCTCGCCTAATCTTGCTATTATTGATAGGGAGCAAGTAATTTTCGTCTCGGTTTGAACGCGCCCCATGTCCTGAAAAATAGAAGAATCCAACTTTTTCATTAGCTGGGGCTGGGGTGTCAGCTAAAAGTTGATGAAAATCACGGACAACTTGATCCATCTCTCGGTTGTTTAGATTGATGGCGCGAATGACATGAAAGTCCATTTCTTTTAAGAGAGTAGCCATGTCAACCGCGTCGTTATAAGGGTTGTCCAATTTTTGATGCTCGTATCCACTGTTGCCTATCACTAATGCCTTTTGTGGACTTGAAGGATTACCTAGTTCCACAATTTGCGATTGTTGTGGGCCAGTCTCTTCCGCAATTTGTTGCTGCGGATCTTTTTCTAATTGCGTTTGCGACTGCTGCTCTCCTTTCTTAGTCGTCGAGGTTCCAGAACAACCGCTGACTAGCAGTGCAATGGCACAAATTGTAAGTATTTGTTTCATTAGCCAATTACCTCCTTCTTCAAGTTAATGGGTGAAAAACTATTAGTCTAGTAAAAATTCCACCCGTCGATTGAAAAAAAATACTCTAGCAGTGACATCATATTTTTGCAAATATTTTTGTCAACTGATTTAGTCAGACCTGCGAAACCCCGCAGGTAGAAAGCTGTTGACTGCCATACATGCAGGGTGGATACACGCTACATGGGCATAAGGAGATGGCATTGTGGGTGCCCTGCCATATCGTGCCGGCTAAAACTTACCACCGAAGGCTAGTAAAAATGGGGATCGTGTATTTTTAAGGCGATTTTGAAATCGGCTTAATTTTAACTCTTCTCTTATTTATATATAGTGTAAATTGGAGTCCAAGATTTATCTTGGGCTCGTCCAAAATAAATTTTGGACTCCAATATGCGTGGACTCAGAATGCCACACGTAAAGTGCTAGTCCAAGATAAATCTTGGACTCCATGTCTGATTTATCGCCTCACCGTGACAGAAATAGGCGATAAATCGCCTACACCTCGGCGGGCTATTTACGACCTGCGGGGTATTGGTCTCCCCGCAGGTCTGTCTTTATCGCAAAAATGTTAAAGTAACATTTTAGGTTTGACTTTTATGATAACTGATAACTGATAACTGATATGTCTCCGATAAACGCTTACGATGAATTTATTAAGGGTATCTGGAAAGAAAATCCAGTCTTTGTCCAAGTATTGGGCATGTGTCCGATGTTGGCTGTCACTAATTCGGCGATCAACGCTATCGCGATGGGTTTAGCAACTTTTTTTGTTTTGCTCGGTTCTAGTACTCTCGTTTCTCTGTTTAAGAGTTTTATTCCTAAACAGGTTCGCATCTCTTGTTATATTATTATTATCGCTACTTTTGTTACCGTCGCTGATTATACTTTGCTGGCTTTGGTGCCCGAAGTGCATAAGGAACTCGGTGCTTTTGTCCCTCTGATTGTGGTTAATTGTATGATTTTGGGCCGCCAAGAGGCGTTTGCTTCAAAACATTCTGTGGGTTTGGCGGTGGCGGATGCACTGGGCACTGCGATTGGCTTTTTGTTTGCTCTGTTCATCTTGGGCAGTGTCCGAGAAATTCTAGGCAGTGGCTCATTGTTTGGCATTTCTTTGTTTGGCCCCCATTTTGAGCCTTGGGTTGTGATGCTCTTGCCGCCGGGCGGTTTTATTATGCTTGGCTTAATCTTGCTATTTTTTAACTGGTTCAAAGAAAAATCGTCCAAGATAAATCTTGGACTCCTATTTACTCCAAGATAAATCTATTTACTCCTGATAATTGAAAAACATGGATAATCTCATCTGGATTTTTATTAGTGCTTTGCTGGTGAATAATTTTGTATTTTCTTATTTTCTCGGGCTTTGTCCCTTTTTTGGCGTATCGGGCAAGCTGGAAACTGCATTTCGGCTGGGGTTGGCGAGTACTTTTGTGATGCTGATCACGGCTCTTTGCACTTGGTTTCTTAATTCTTATATACTTATACATGCGCCTTATTTGCGCTTGATAAGTTTTATTGTGGTGATTGCTAGTACGGTGCAATTTGTTGAAATGGTTATTAAGAAACTCAGTCCTGCTTTGTTTCGCGCTCTGGGTATTTTCTTGCCTTTGATTACGACTAATTGTGCAATTCTTGGCTTTGCTATTTTTGCTACTAATCGTGGTTATGGGTTGTTGGAGGGTATTATTTTTGCTTTGGGTGCTGGCGGTGGTTTTACTTTGGCGCTGATTCTCATGGCGGGTTTGCGTGAAGAAAATGAGTTGTCAAATGTGCCTAGCTTGATGAAAGGTACTGCAATGAGAAGAAAAGCGAAAAACTGAGTACACCTTAATCAAATGATAAGTGAGATTCATATTCCATGTTTAAACACGATGAAACATTAGAATATCTGCTATTATTAAATGGTGAGATATTTCCAATGGATAATGGATTTTGGACGAAAATTGAGGCGTATCAAGTGATACCCAATGAACATATCCCTCATGGTGTCAAGTATTCTTTAACGCTTCATGATCAAAATAATGTTAGAATTCTTGGTTTTGATAATGCTCATAGTTTTAAACCTAAAAGGAAAAAATACGGTGCGCGTAAGATAACTTGGGATCATAAACATCAAAGAACAGAGATTTTGCCTTATGAATATGAAACCGCTGGACAATTGTTAGAAGATTTTTGGACAGCCGTTAGCCATATGATGAGTGAGAGAGGTTAATATGATGGCTCACAAAGTATTAAAAGTCGGTATTATTTCTCGTGAAGATTATATGAAACGCACTATTGCCATAGCGAAAGGAGAATATAAACCTAAACGTGGCGAACCTAAAATTTGGTTTGAATCCATTCAATCTATGGCTCAAGTATTTAGCAACGAGAATCAAGAATTGCTCAGAATAATTATTCAACAACAGCCTGATTCCATCACGGCGTTAGCTCAATTGACTGGGCATCAAACGAGTTACTTATCTCAAATATTGGAAACGATGGCGCGTTATGGGATTGTTGAATTGAAAAAGGAAAACAAATGTCTTAAACCGACTGTTAAAACCACTGATTTTAAAGTAGAGTTTAGTATTAACCCGTCCTTTTAAGCAACCTCATCAGCCAAACAGAGTAGGAATTTTTGGGCACTGATGTTTTTGAATCTTGAAGGTTTTTATTCGTTGTCCTACTTTAGTTGAGCGTAGGGTGCGTCCTACGCACCTCTTAATGCAATGCCATATCGTGCCGGGCAATCCACAAGTCAATGCCATTATGATAAACAATTAAAATTTTGATTTTATTAACATTTTTTATCAAGCAGGACGGGGTTGCAAACCCCGTCCGGCACAAGGGTCTGTCTTTATCGTCGGCACGATATGGCATTAATGCTGGGTGCCCCTCCGCTCGTCAAGCTAAAAGGGTTCGCTCAAAAATGTTAAAATGACATTTTAGGTTTGACTTTTATGATAACTGATAACTGATAACTGATATGTCTCCGATAAACGCTTACGATGAATTTATTAAGGGTATCTGGAAAGAAAATCCAGTCTTTGTCCAAGTATTGGGCATGTGTCCGATGTTGGCTGTCACTAATTCGGCGATCAACGCTATCGCGATGGGTTTAGCAACTTTTTTTGTTTTGCTCGGTTCTAGTACTCTCGTTTCTCTGTTTAAGAGTTTTATTCCTAAACAGGTTCGCATCTCTTGTTATATTATTATTATCGCTACTTTTGTTACCGTCGCTGATTATACTTTGCTGGCTTTGGTGCCCGAAGTGCATAAGGAACTCGGTGCTTTTGTCCCTCTGATTGTGGTTAATTGTATGATTTTGGGCCGCCAAGAGGCGTTTGCTTCAAAACATTCTGTGGGTTTGGCGGTGGCGGATGCACTGGGCACTGCGATTGGCTTTTTGTTTGCTCTGTTCATCTTGGGCAGTGTCCGAGAAATTCTAGGCAGTGGCTCATTGTTTGGCATTTCTTTGTTTGGCCCCCATTTTGAGCCTTGGGTTGTGATGCTCTTGCCGCCGGGCGGTTTTATTATGCTTGGCTTAATCTTGCTATTTTTTAACTGGTTCAAAGAAAAATCGTCCAAGATAAATCTTGGACTCCTATTTACTCCAAGATAAATCTATTTACTCCTGATAATTGAAAAACATGGATAATCTCATCTGGATTTTTATTAGTGCTTTGCTGGTGAATAATTTTGTATTTTCTTATTTTCTCGGGCTTTGTCCCTTTTTTGGCGTATCGGGCAAGCTGGAAACTGCATTTCGGCTGGGGTTGGCGAGTACTTTTGTGATGCTGATCACGGCTCTTTGCACTTGGTTTCTTAATTCTTATATACTTATACATGCGCCTTATTTGCGCTTGATAAGTTTTATTGTGGTGATTGCTAGTACGGTGCAATTTGTTGAAATGGTTATTAAGAAACTCAGTCCTGCTTTGTTTCGCGCTCTGGGTATTTTCTTGCCTTTGATTACGACTAATTGTGCAATTCTTGGCTTTGCTATTTTTGCTACTAATCGTGGTTATGGGTTGTTGGAGGGTATTATTTTTGCTTTGGGTGCTGGCGGTGGTTTTACTTTGGCGCTGATTCTCATGGCGGGTTTGCGTGAAGAAAATGAGTTGTCAAATGTGCCCAGCTTGATGAAAGGTACTGCAATGAGTTTGATCATTGCTGGTATTCTTTCTATGGCTTTTATGGGGTTTGCAGGGTTGTTTAGTTCTTAATTCTCTCTGGGAGGGTTATGTTTGTTTATCTTTTTGCAATTTTTAGTTTGGCTGCGTTATGTTCAGTTTGGGCGGTGTTCCAGATTTGGGTTGGAAGGTATCGTCCTGATTCTGCGGCATTAAAATCTGGTTGTTCTGTTTGCAGTAATGCGAGTTGTTGTGCAGATGATAAGAAGGAGTGAGAATTTTATGTCAATCCGCGATTATGCAGGTTATTCGCCGGTGATTGCTGAGGGTGTTTATATTGATCCGATGGCACTCGTCATCGGGCAAGTTACGATTGCTGAGCAGGCTTCATTATGGCCAATGGTGGTGGCGCGTGGCGATGTGCATAGTATCAGTATCGGTGCTCGTACTAATGTGCAAGATAATAGTGTGCTGCATGTGACTCATGATAGTCAATATTGTCCGGGCGGGCGGGCTTTGGTGATAGGTGAGGCGGTGACTGTTGGTCATCAAGCTAACTTACATGCTTGTACTATTAATCATCATTGCCTTATTGGAATCGGGGCAATTGTGCTGGATGGTGCGGTATTAGAGCCTTATACTTTGTTGGGCGCGGGTAGTCTCGTTCCGCCGGGTAAGGTGTTGGATGGCGGTTATTTGTGGCTTGGCAGCCCTGTCAAGAAAGTACGCCCTCTGTCTGAGACAGAATTGGGGCATTTTGAATATTCGGCTAATCATTATGTTGAGTTGGCGCGAGAGCATAGTCCGACTGTTGGCTCGTTACGGACGGGGTTGCATTAAATTAAATTAAAAACCCCGTCCGGCACAATCATTAGTAATTTGAACGTTACGGACGGGGTTGCAAACCCCGTCCGGCACAGTTTTTTTTAATTTGCGGTTTATCATGCTGGCATTGCCCTACGCCCGCCCCTACGAGTTGCGTTGAGTTTACAATGTCATTGGGTAGGGATTTGGTCTCCCAAGACTTGTGTGAGTTCTTATTTGGTAGCTTACTCAAAAGGAAAAAACATGCTATGCAGTTGACTATTGAATTGCCTGATAGACTGGGTTCTAGATTAAAATCCATTCCTAATTTTAATGGTTTTATCACTAAGGTATTAAATACATTCACTAATTTTATATAAAATTATAGATAAATATAGATGAATATTAGACAGAATAATTCCAAATAACTAGCTAAGCTAAATAATTTTAACTAATTAGCTAAATCATTTCAACTAATTATTTATAAATTTTGCCTCGAAATACCGAGTAAAAATACTCGGTGAAGCAATGCACCGAGTAAAAAGGGCAAACCCGATAGGGTATGCCCCTACGACGTGCCATTTATGGCCAACCCAAAAAGGGAAGTAAAATACTCCTCGTGGTTGTTAAATCAGTTTTTGACATCTAGCACACTTTCGCGTTTCCGCTACCCTTAATACTAGACCACAGAGCTACCGACTGGAATAACATCGGAAGGTGTGATGGCCGATCTAACTTCTGTTACTCACGTAACCCACTGTTAGCTCCATGCCTATAAACATCTATAGATTTAGGAACTATTGGCTCAATCTATCGATCCGCCTGTGCAAGAAAAAGACATACGGAGTGAGATTTTATCAAATATCGATCGGTATGCTGTAGAGACTGCCGTTAATGTGCAAGGCAATAACAGTTTTCCG
>JBDLJY010000258.1:0-9291 GCA_039714115.1 Pseudomonadota bacterium
ATTTTCACTTTTTGTAAAAATCTATTGCATTTTTTTCTTGCAATCATTTATCAAAGTGGTAGAATGTCGCTTGATATATATAGATTTAATGCCTTTTGTCTCTACATTAAACAAAATCAACGCCGGCGCGGGGGCTGAACCCGTTAATGCCGGCATTTTTTTTGCCCAAAAGAATATTAAATATTCAGTTTAAGTAAACATAAGTTGGTTTCACAAGATGAAATACTGCCATAAGTAATTCTACAGCGGTAGTGCGCCATGATAAATCTCATTGTCCATGTCGCTACGCAGGATTGCAACCTGCTCTGTAACGTTTAGATTTTCTTGCCTGAACAAAGAAATCCGATTTTTCAAAAAAGCTTGTCGTCCCTTAGCCTGTCCCGACGCGAGGAGGGATCTGAGAGAACTCTCCCCGTCCGGCACAGAAGACGTTTAACGTCAAGAAATAACCATGTTTTGACTACGCGCTTTCGCCTCTTCAAGTTCTTTTCCCTGAATCACTGAAGATGTTTCAATGCTAACTGATACCTTTCTGTCGTCTGTGATTTCAAGCGCGGTCATTTCTAACCGCCCTTCTTCATTCAGCCGAAAGGTAATATCAATCGGAGAATTAGCGGGTAGCCCATAGGGCAAATTAAGAATCGCTGTGCCAATTTCTATGGCTTGTTCAGGTTCAAGGTTTTTGTCGCTCACTTCATCTTCCATGATTCTGATGTCAACCGCGTTCTGATTGGCGGACTCTGTCCCAAATCTTTCCGTCACTTCCGCTGGCACTGTGGTGTTTTTTAAGATCAGATTAACGACCGTTTTTTTCTTGTCTTGATTCAAGGCAACCACGCCAAAACTTTTACTGGTGACATTTCTAATAACCTGCTTGGTGCGTTTGACGGCTGCTAGTGTGAATCCAGTATCTGCTGCGACTTCTTGTGCAATATCTTCTGGAATTTCAAGCAGTTGTTTTTGAACCTCTGCTTTCCCGGTACGCTCTGTGACGCGCCTAACCAGTTCATCATTGATGGATAATTTCCATCCGTAGAGGGCAGCCCCTTTTGCAACCGCTTCGTCTGGATCAAATAGCTTGGGTTTGACGGCTGGAAATTCGGTTTCGACACGTTCGATGATTTGTGGCATACGTGTAGAGCCTCCCACTAATAGAAATTCATCAAAGGTGTTATAGCCTTTTTTCTGAGCTTCACCCAGCATGTCATGCGTCAGGCTAATTGTCCTTTCTAGCAAGTCTTGAGTGATTTCATCAAATTTGTCGCGAGTCAATTCAATCTTGGCGCGTTCTCCACTATGCGTCACCATGATGGGGGCTTTTTTCCTTTGTGAAAGGGTTTTTTTGGATTTTTCCGCCGATAATTGCAATTCTTGCCATGTATCAAGGTCTTCTAAAATATCTTCCTTGCTGCCGGTTTGCGCTTGAAATTGTTCAACCATGTGTTGAATAATCCTATCGTCCCAATCTTTCCCGCCGAGTTCCTTATCTCCGCCGGTACAAATGACATCAATGGCATCGGGTTTGACATGAATCATGGTAATATCAAATGTGCCTCCGCCTAAGTCATAGACTAGGACGACTTTTTCGTCGTCGTTTTCTACCGTGCCATAAGCAATCGCGGCGGCTGTGGGTTCGTTGAGGATTTGGCGAACATTTAAGCCGGCGATTTCTCCCGCTAAACGGGTGGCTTCTCGCTCATTAATACCAAAATAGGCGGGACAAGTAATCACAACGTCGGTGATTTCTTCGCCTAAATGTTGTTTGGCATCATTGACGAGTTTGCGTAGTACATAGCCGGAAATTTCTTCCGGGCGGTAATTTTTGTCTTGATATTCAAACAGGAAGTTGGGATCGCCCATGGAGCGTTTGACTAAAGTCACAACTTCATTAGGGTAAAGTTTGGCGTTTTCTTTAGCCACTTCTCCGACGATGATATCGTCGCCATCAAAAAATACGACAGAGGGGGTGATGTGCTGGTTTTCAGCATTTGGGATAATTACCGGTTTTCCGTGTTCATCAATGTAGGCTATGCCGGAGTATGTGGTACCTAAGTCAATGCCAAATATATTTTTGAATTGATTATTCATTTTCTTGATCCTGGGCTATGTAAACTTCAACCATTTCTGGGCGCAATACTTTGCCTTCCCATTCATAGCCTTGACGCAGGCTTTGGGCAATCGTCTTGTCTTTGGAGGGCTCAGGCGTGGGTAAGGTTTTAAGTGCTCTCTGGCGACTGGGGTTAAAAACAGGTTCTGAACATTTAAACGATTCTACGCCTTGCCGATAAAGGAGATGTTCTAAGTCTTCGGGAATACTTGCTATCAATTTGAGCAGTTTTTGGGGATCAATCTCCTCCGGGGCTTTTTGCGTGTAATGGCGCGTCAGTTTGTTGATGTCATCAATGGCATGGATGACATCCATAATCATCGGTTGCAAAAGCTTTTTTATTAAGTCGCTTTTGTATTCTTGCAATTCGCTGTGCAAGTCGTCGATGATTTTTTCTTTGTGTTGATCGTATTTGAGTTTGCTTTGAAACTCGGCTTGCAGCGTGTCTAGTTTGGTGACTAGCAATTCTAGGGTGTTGCTCTCATTTCCCATTGGTTTTCCTGAGTGTCTGGTTGAGAACGAATAAAAAATAAACTACAAGGATAACATATAAGCAAGGATGAAAAAATAAACCTTGCACGATAAAAAAGGTGGTGCAAGGTACGCCTTGCACTCCTGATGAACTGCGATTTATCAATTAAAAAAAATTAACTACAAGGATTGGTTATAAAAAAGGATAAGTCAAACCGAATTTGCGGAGCATTGTAGTTATTGAAGGAAGGGGAAAATAACAATCCATGCCAAGATAAAATTTTTACATTCTCCTAGAACTTTCTCCGGCTGAAAACGACATTAATTATATTAGTGTTGCCGTCAATAAAAAACAAGTGGAATGGTCAAAACTGTTCCCTCCAAAGGGGGGATGGCACTAGGAGTCCAAAATAAATTTTGGACTCCTGTCTCACAGTCAATGCCATATCGTGCCGAGATAAAAGAACGTTTTTGGGCGGCACGATATGGCATTGAGTTATTGAAGGGGGTTTATCCTTGGGATTTGTCGCCGTCGTCAACAACGGTTTTCGGGTGGTGTCGTCCGTGGCGTGGACTCGTTAGATACATAATCCAGGATTGCTAGTTTCAGGGGGGCGTCCATAACGGGCTTTGGGTTCAGGGCATTATTTTTTTATTGATCTCAGTCATTTTTTATACTATAGTGTTAATTAACACTATACTATTATTTATAAAATCTGTTATTTTTAGTCCGTTGTAGTTACTTTTGGAGTGAATATTATGGATACACCTGAACAATTGTTGATTGAGATCAAAAAATGTCTCGCTCATGGTGGAGAATTTGGCTATTTTCCATTCATACCGGTTGGATATTATCTTATCTATCCAAAAGGGATGTCCGTGTCAGACGAAGGGGAGTATGTGTTAGTTGAGACAAAAATTGTTAAAGTACTTTTTTCACGCGGTTTGATAGAAAAAGATATTGAGCGTGAGAGTAGTCAGCGGCAATGTTGGTATAAATTGAGCCCCCAAGAGACAGTGGTAAAAAGAGCGAGGACAAATAGGATAACTCGAAAACGGGAACAGTTGATCGAGTTTATTAAATTGGGTGTTAAAACCGCTAAGGAAATGAGCATAATTTGTGGAAGAACGGCTAAGAGTATCAGTAAGATGTTAAATCAAATGGTAAAAGTCAATATAATAAAAAAGGTTAAAAGAGGTGTTTATGAAACGCTTGGTAGCGAGCAACTTGCGTGGGATTTTTGATTAAGTGATAGCCTATCCTTTGTGGATAGGCTACATGAGCTTAATTTAGATAATTCTACCAAAATCCTTTTAAAATAATAAATTCATTGTCATCCGGCAGCCCAGTGCCAATATGTCGCCCAACGCTAAATGGATAATTATTGTCATTGAGTACTCCAAGTTGATTGTCACCTAATACTACGATATTTTCAATGGTGACAAAGGGAAAACCAAAAGTTTCTCCTATTCCAACATCACCTAGTTCGCCACTGGCAATGTGGTTAGGATCGGCAATACGGAGTAAATTTATGGCAAGGTTTTTAGTCGCCTTGTTTCCTTTAAGTGTGATTTGGTAAATCATCTTAAATCCATTCATGTCTCCTCGTGATTTATCCCGTTCAATTACCCAACCTTTGTCGGGTGCAAACAAGACAAAATCACTAACAGCTTTCCCTTGAGTTGCTAATGGGTATTGGTAGCGAACACCTGTGTAGCTTTCAGTTCATTAATTCTAATAGGCGGGGTTTGTCATTAACTGTCCAAGTGAGAATGGGATAACCGGCTTTTTGGAGGGATTTAATGTCAAAAATATCACGGGCGTAATGTTCTATTGATGGATTGCCGTCTTTTAACATGAGATGGTGAGGCGAAAATACGGGCGTTTTGGTATTTCCATGCAATTGTGCATGACGACGGAGTGCATTCATCACGCGCACGGTGCTGCCTTCTTCATTGAAAGGATTATTCCGGGAACGAATTTCTTGGCCGGGATTATCAAAATCAGGTAAGGGGATGGGTGGATCTAACAATATCCCTTGAGCATCGGTATGTAGTAAAAACGGTCCAAATTCGTCGCCAAACCAGAAGGTTCCATCTGGGGCTTTTTGGAAAGATTCGATGTCAAAATCGGCCCCTGTGAGTATTCGCTCAGGTGTGAATTCGTTGGTGATGGCAAAAGGTATAAGGTGGTTGGGATCACGTAATTCGATGAAGCTTTTCACCGTTATTTTGCCCGTACCGCCTTCTTTGGTTTTGAAATCGGGTTTTATCGTATAAACGCGCAAGTGGTAGTCGGCAGACTTTTCCAAGCTACCAAAGCCATTGTCTGACATGACTTGAAAGTAGCCGTCTCCGCTTGCTAACACTGCTGAAAAACCTTGCACGGGTTGTTTGTCGATAAAAGGAACTGCAACTCCGTTGATGGATGCTTGGTTGAGTTGAGTTCCTGAAGTGGGCCCTTCGGCGAAGGTTGCGGCTGGTAGTACTGCCCGTGCTATCAGGGTTGTATGGCTTTCTTCGATTGCCGACGATTCGTTACATCCAATCAGTGTTAATGTTAGTAAGATTCTTACTAAGGTTAATGAGTTATTCATAATAATTTTTTGTCGTATCATCTGCTTAATAGTAAATAAATCCGATTTGTTGGAAAAATCGGATGATGTTAGCGTTCTTCTTTAACAGTTTTCGGTTCCCATCGCCAGGCTATCCACCGCCGATATAAGGGCACCGCAAAACGATATGTCGCTCCACTTGATGTTCAAGTTTTTTTTGATGAAGCTGCTCTAGAAATAAGGGGTAAAATTATAGAATCTAATAAAAACAATGCCTTGTGCGATTGCCATTTTTTGAGTAAAAATTATTATTTAATAAAAACAATATTTTAATTGTTATTGTCATTTTTTCAACAGGTACTAACTACAGCCCAATTCACTGACAACAATCAAGGGGAGCATCGCTGCAATGCCATTACTGATAAAGGTTAATTTTCCGGATAATGCCGCATCCGCTCGTTTCATGGTATCGCGCACCGGCACGGCTAATAGTCCGCCGACAGGATGGTGAGCCAGTTCTGTCATTAATTTTTCCAGCTCGGCTTGTCGTACACAAGGTCGCGCTGCATCATGCACTAATACCCAATCGTCGGCTTGTTGCAAGGCTTGCAAACCGTTTAATACCGAATGGCAACGCTCCGCCCCACCGTTGACACGCATGACAGGCTTGGGCAATGTGAGCGTCTCCCAATAAGGATCATCCTGTGCGGATTCTGGATTTTTTGGGTATGCGGTTTTGACTTATCCCTTGTAAAAACTAATCCTTGTAGTTATTTATTGTCGTGCTCCGCGCCTTGAACCAAAATAGGCTCGCAGCGGAACAACATCCCAATCCGTTTTTTCCGTAAATCAGCCTCAAAACTGGGCTAAAATTGGTTTTTACTTATCCTTTTTTAAATGCAATCCTTGTAGTTTATTGAAGGGGGTTTATCCTTGCTTATATATAATCCCTGTAGTTATTAAAGGAAGGGGGAAATAACAAGCCATGTCAAGAGAAAATTTTTACATTCTCCTAGAACTATCACCGGCTGAAAACGATACCAGCCATATTAGCACTGCCATCAAGAAAAAACAAGTGGAATGGTCAAAACGGCGTAACCATCCCACCAAAGGGCGGATAGCACAACAATATCTTTCATTCGTCCCAGAAATCAAAAAGGTGATGGGCGATCTTGCCCTTCGTCAAGCCGAGGCGATGGCTGCCAAAGTCCTTTTGGACAAGGCGGAAAAAGAGCAATTTGAAACACTGGATGAATATATCAAGATACTTTCTTCAAAAGGTAAAGTGTTTGAAAAAGAGCTCCACACGCTGGCGACAAAATTTCCTAAAATACCAAAGGCGGAGATTCGTCGCCGGATAAAGGTGTCGATAGTTAAAGATCAAGCCCAAAAAACGCCTCTGCCACTTGATAAAACCACTGCCAAGGTGATTTCAGACGCGCTGAAAATCGTTGGAAAATCTTCTTTATACGATTTTATGGCAGTCTCGCCTAGTTCAAGTCTAAGTGCATTGCAAGCGCAAACTCAGAAAAAAGATTTAGAAATTAAACAGGTTGCTCATAAAGATGCTTTGATAACGGCGAGTAGTCTATTGATAGGGCACTGCCAAAATATCTTTAAAACGTCGAAAATGCGGGTGGCTTATGATGTCACTTTGGCGCAAGAACGCTTTGCCGAATTAAATAAGGCGATTGACGTGGTGGGCTCAACTGGCAAAATTCATTTACAAGAATATCAGTACCTTGTCAAAAAAGCCCTCGGTGTTGGTTTAGGCCAAAATGAGGCGCGTCAATATATCTTAGAGTATTGTCATAAAAACAATTACTTAGTTGAATTGCCCCCAGAAAAACCCGCTCGCCAAGCTAAAAATGATGCTCCACGACTGGTACAGCGATGGGTTTGGGGTGGTGTGGGACTATTGAGTCTGGTTTTTTTAGCGGTTTGGTTAGTGAGTCCTTCTAAAGTTAGCCAAGCGCTGACTCAAGAGCAAATAGCGGCTAAAGCTGAATTGGAAAAACAAAAAGTGGCTTTGAAACTGCAACAATTGATAGCAGAAGCCAAGACTCAAGAGCAAATAGCCGCAAAAGCGGAATTGGAAAAACAAAAAGCGGCTTTGAAACTGCAACAGGAGAAATTGAAACAACAACAAGCGGAATTAGAAAAACAGAGGGCACAACTCTCCGTGAGTTCTCCGCCGCCTGATGCCGAAAAACTCTCTGGTTTATTGACGGTGGGCAAGGTGTTCCGAGATCGTTTGAAGGATGGCAAATTAGGGCCAGAAATGGTGTGGATTCCTGCCGGCTCATTTCGTATGGGAGATATTCAGGGGGGTGGTCTCTCAGATGAGAAACCAGTACATAGCGTGGCGGCTACACAACGGTTTGCGATGGGGCGTTATGAGGTGACGTTTGCGGAATATGACAAATTTGCTGAAGCCACGGGTAGAGAAAAGCCAGATGATAAAGGCTGGGGGCGTGGCAATCGTCCTGTGATTAATGTTTCTTGGCATGATGCTGTGGCTTATACGGAGTGGTTAAGTCAGCAAACCGGTAAAAAGTATCGCTTACCTACTGAAGCTGAATGGGAGTATGCGGCGCGAGCTGGGACGGAAACTAAGTATTGGTGGGGTAACACTGCCTCTCATGAATACGCTAATTATGATAGCCGTTGGGAATATACAGCCCCTGTGGGTTCGTTTGCGCCCAACTCCTTTGGTATATATGATACAGCAGGGAATGTATGGGAGTGGGTGTACGATATATATAGTAGTGACTATTATAGTAGCAGCCCTCCCAGTGATCCGAGTGGCCCCTCTACAGGCTCGTCCCGTGTGAATCGCGGCGGCGGCTGGAACAGCACTGCCTCGTACTGCCGGGCGGCGTATCGCTACCTCAATTCGCCGGGCAGCCGCTACGGCAACCTCGGTTTTCGTCTGCTGCTTAAGTCCCCGTAACGCTAGGCCGTTTTACAGCGTATCAAAAAATAACTACAAGGATTGTTTATAAGAAAGGATAAACCAAACAGAATTTGTTGAGCCTTGTACTTATTTAAATAACTACAAGGATTGTTTATAAGAAAGGATAAACCCAACCGAATTTGTTGAGCCTTGTACTTATTTTTGTAGTTGTTTATGATATGTAGAGGTTTATCCTTTTTTATATATAATCCTTGTAGTTATTGATGGGGATTTATCCAAACAAGCAGGAATAACAACCCATGTCAAGAGAAAATTTTTACATTCTCCTAGAACTTTCACCGGCTGAAAACGACACCAGCCGGATTAGCGCTGCCATCAAGAAAAAACAAGTGGAATGGTCAAAACTGCGTAACCATCCCACCAAGGGGCGGATGGCACAACAATATCTAGACTTAGTCCCAGAAATCAAAAGGGTGATGGGCGATCCTGCCCTTCGTCAAGCCGAAGCGGAGGCTGCCAAAGCCCTTTTGGATAAGGGGCAAAAAGAGCAATTTGAAAAACTGGATGAATATACTGAGATGCTCTCTTCAAAAGGTAAAGTGTTTGAAAAAGAGTTCCACACACTGACGACAGAATTTCCCAAAATATCAAAGGAGGATATTTTTCGCCGGATAAAGGTGCCGATAGTCAAAGAACAAATCCAAAAAACGCCGAAGTCACTTGATAAAACCACTGTCAAGGTGATTTCAGACAATCTGAAAATCGTTGGAAAATATTCTTTATACGATTTTCTGGCAGTATCGCCTAGTGAGAGTCTAAATAGACTGCAAGCGCAAACTCGGAAAAAAGATTTAGAAATTAAACAGGTTGCTCACAAAGATGCGTTGATAACGGCGAGTAGTGTATTGATAGGGCAGTGCCAAAGTATCTTTAAAACGTCGAAAATGCGGGAGGCTTATGATGCCACTTTGGCGCAAGAACGCTTTCCCGAATTAAATAAGGCGATTGACGTGGTGGGCTCAAGCGGCCATATTTCTTCTCAAGAATATCAGCATCTTTTCAAAAAAGCTGTGGGCGTTGGTTTGGTCCAAGATGAGGCGCGTCAATATATTTTAGAGTATTGTAAGAAAAACAATTGCTTGGTTGATTTGCCCCCAGACAAACCGGCGAGCCAAGAGAAAATTGATGAGCCACGACGCTTTGCCGAATTAAATAAGGCGATTGACGTGGTGGGCTCAAGC
>JBDLJY010000259.1:0-9290 GCA_039714115.1 Pseudomonadota bacterium
TGAATAGAAACATTATCGTTTATTTTCAGTGTAGTCGCTTTATCAGGCATCTGACGCTGATCGGTTTTCGTGCGTTGTAAGTGGCTTTGAAGCATATCTATTGTCATTCTCCGTAAAGACTTTTCTACGTGCATCACTGCACGATTTTTACTCTGCTTTTTTAATCCTGCAAACTGAGCCACTAATCTATTTAATAAATAGGGCTCTGATATTTCCAAAGTGAAAACCAATTGCTGCTCCGGTGCAAGAGCAACATAGCCATCAGTCGCTTGCCCCGTAAAACTGACAAATCTTTGAATTCTCGACAGATTAATATTCATCGGATAGCCGGCGGCAATATGTAACTGAAAATAGCCAGCATCCGCCCCCGGTATTGGACGAATCGGAATCCCCACAATTTCTCGCGGTACCCAAGGCTCTCCCGGTTTGCGTAATGCACTATAGTTGATGGCAACTTCTGCCTTCAATTCTTTGGCTAACAATAAACAGCGTACACAAGCTGACGATATACGTGGGCATAAAGGCGACTCTAACCAAGGTACGCCCAATAACCAAATCACGGCATCCCTAGTCGCATCAGGAGCAAGTCTTAACTTTTTCGCATTATTTCCATACACCACATCATCACAGTAACGCCCATAACGGCGCAAATCTTCTTGCAAAGTCCTTGTCGTTGGTACGCTTATAGCGGCTTGTTCTAACACTTCTTGATATTGGCTAATCGTAATACTGCTATCAGAATGCCGTCTTAATACGTTTTCTAGTGCGATGAGTCGTTGTGTGCAAGGTGTATCAAACGGTGGTTGTGGATCATTTCTAATTAACATTTTTTGACCTATATAAAAAAAAGAAAAATATATTTCTCATATAGTGTTGACTTTTTTAAATGCAATGGGTATCCTATCTGCCGTCTTAATGAGAGGATAAAAAAACTATAATGGACAAGTCGATAAAGTTATACATTGATTTACCAAGGCATTGTCGCACTGCGATCATCCGTGATCGTGATAGTGTCGCTAATTTATTAGTTGCGGCGATGCGAAAATACGGTTATCAACCCCAAGACAATATGCCGGCTCGCTGGGGATTTGGCGTTGTATCCAAGCCACTCAACGCGGATTCTAATAATCCCAAGCAATGGCTCCATTTAGTCCAACGAGTCGTCGTGGGCAGCAGTCATCCTGATCTGGCTCAAATCATCGCGCAAATCCAAGCAAAAGATTTATTGGAGCCAAATCAAGTCGAGGGTGCTTGTTTAGATTTACGCATGGCAACTCTATATGCTGCCCCTCTTTGGATAGAGACGGAGGCAGCTAGTTTTTATTGTGTCTCACCGGTTAGAGTGACGCTGCGACATGACAAACAAAACAATTACAATAGTTATTTACAAACCGGAGATAAGTTAAATCAACTTTTAAATCGCACTATGCAAGCCCGTTTTGCTCGTCAATTTGATTTAAGTCTGATACCAGATAGCCTCTATGTGCGCTCATGCGGAGGCAAAATGGATGCGGGCATGGCGATTAAAACTCGTTCTAATGGTAAACAATTAATTATCAAAGGCTTAAATATTCCCTTTATCCTCACCGGTGCTGTTGAGGATTTACGAGATGCTTGGTATTCAGGCTTAGGGCGTAGCACGGCACGCGGTTTTGGTTGTTTGGAGATGCAAGAATGACTTTAAATAATTATTTAGATAGTGATGGATTATTTGTCAGAGCGTTTGAGCCACTACGTCAGAGGCTCAATCAACAAGCCCAAGCTGCTTGGAATAAAAAACCGGCGGAATTTTCTCCTTGGCTAACACGTTCCGGTAAAGGCGGCGATATACAATATATCAATTATCAGGATGTGTCTTTGTATCGACATTGTATGGATGTTACCGTCATTGCGGTGATGGCTTTTTTCTATGCTTGGCAAAATGAGCGGATTCCACATCCAGCCGGTGAAATGCTCAAACCCGATGATGATAAAACAGCAGAATTATTGTTAAAACAAATCGTTGCGATTGCTTTTTTACACGATGCCGATAAATATTGGGGTGCCGAACATTCCAGTAGTCCCAAACGTGATGAACATCTTGAGCCGTTACATGAACTCCTTGAAGTAGAAAAGTGGGCATCTTTAGATGTCACTACGAGTTTTACAATGGTTTCAGCCATGGAAAAACGGGGAGAAGGTAATGCCTTGTTTACTGGATTAAGACCCTCTTTGACTCATCAAAAGTTGATTGAAATGCTAAAAATGGGGGACAAAATCGCCTCTATCGGTAGTCGAAAAGGACTTGAGGCAATGATTGGGGATTACAATCAAAAATATTTGCCCTCGCTGACTGATTCTTTTGCGGTGCCGGCGGCTCGCTTGAAATTATTCACTTTTCGTTATAGCCCGGTAGTGTTGCATAAGCTGCAATACCGTTTTATTGAGGATTTCTATGCCAAACAAATTTTTCCCTTAGTATGTCTATTGGACGGGCAACAGTTTCATGTCAGTGTGCCTGAAGATTATGATTTAACACCTGTTTTTAAGGAACTAGAATCTGAAATAGCTTTTAAGCTGCCGGAGATGAAGCGTAATCCGACTAACGGTGAAATTACTTTGTTTCAGGTTCACAATGCTGAGGACTTAAAAAAAGCCGTTGAAAAATATGACCGAGAAAATAAAAACAATGGTCCTAAATTGCTGGTAGTTCATGTTGACGATTGGGATGAGGTGTCTAATTACATTAAAGCTTGGGCGGGTGAAGTCGGTGATTTATCACTGGTTGATAAAGCGGAAGTTGGTAAATTGTTATCAACTGTGACACCAGAAAATAGTCCTCCGCCTAAATACTCTTATGCCTTGATATTGGCGACGGCTTTACGTGCGAATGCGAAAGGCCAAATTTTTGAGCAACGAGTACAAAATTTAATCAGTGAAGATAATTGGGCAGATTTCAAAAAAGACACCCGCCAAACGCTACTCGCTATGCAAACGGCTATGCGTATCGAAGATGAAAAGGATTTGATAAACGTCATTGAGACTATCTATGGTGATTTTCCCCCTAGCGTAGATAAAGATGAAGGTAGCCAAGCCATTATTGATCAATTAAAAGCGCAATGTGGTTTTGATATAAAAGACTCACAAACTGTTTATGGTGCTGCTACTAAGGGCGGGACTTGTTTATTGTGTGGTTATCCGACGGCTCATCGGATTGAAACCAGCAAAATGAAATTAGCCGGCATTAAAAGTTCGGCTTTTAACAATCGCATTGGACATCAAAAAAATCTATGGTCACAATCTGAGAAAAATTATATTTGTCCAGCCTGTGTTAAGCAACAAGCCCTACTGTGTGAAATTCAACCTAAATTGAAAGCCGAGCCATTAATTGTAGCAACGCCGCTGCGAGGTTTGATCAAACCTCTTGATACCAGTGACAAAGATTATGATCCTGATGAAAACATCATCAACTCATTTAATGCCATGAGTGGTAAAGATTGGAAAAAAGTTTTACCTTGGAATATTGATGTTAGTCAACATTTTCCGTTTGTGTTAGAAAGTATTGATCCCGGATTTGATAGCGCAGTAGATGCTATGCACCGTTGGGCGGTTTTTGCATTACATAGCGGCAATCCCGTTCATATCTTTATCTCTTCGCAGCGCGATTGCAAAGCCAGCTTTTTATTTGAACAAACGCCACCCTTAATACGCAAACTGTTAGCCGATTTATCAGGAGCAGTACGACGTAATCGCTTACCCCAACTGGTTAAGCGATTGGAACTGTTCAAGAATATCCTCAGAACCAATTATGGGCATGATGTGTTAACTGCCATGCCTAGTTTTGGCTGGTGGGCGGTGGCTTGGTTTCAACAGGTTTCAGATAAAAAGAACACACAACAGATTGAATTAGCCAAAAAGGAATATCCAATGGATAAACATAGCCTTGAACCAATTGCCTATCTAGCGGCACAAATCCAACGTTATCCGGGCTCCGATGCGGGTAACAGTGACAAAACCTTTTGTTTGGATATTGTTCTAGAACAATTTGATACCAGCAAACGCTATCCCGTTGATGCCACGACAAGGATTGCCGGCATGGCAGGAGAATTGGAAAAGCGGTTTGACAGTGGGCGTAGCAGACACGCGAAAAATGGAGACGGTGGCACTTTTTCAGAACGTTATCATAAATTTGCACAAGCCGTGTTTGAATTTGTGAGCTTGTGCGAAAAAGAACATCGCCTTGATGCCCGTTTTCGTCGTTTTCTACGCGCTGCCTACAGCCATCTGTTTATGGAAAAAAGTCTGGCACACACCCGGAAAAATAAAGATATTGAAAAAAACACAACTGTACAACAGGGAGCCTTATTATAATGAAAGCACTTTTTTCTGAATTACGCACCGAAGTCAAAACGACTTATGACATCACCGTCAAACCGTTTGACATTCCGGCGCTACCCAAAGCGCAATGTATTGTCATCCCCGTCGTTAGGGAAGCCATTGCTCCGCTGATTATTCGCAACAACGACGCGGACATGATTACCGATATTGAGTTAGCCAATGAGCTGCGAGTACGCATGATTGCCTCCAAAACCAAAGGCGTAGAACGGCGCAGGGGTAGCCAAATTTTACGGAGTTTCGGGTTAGGTGGACGCGCTGCGGCTAATAAAGCTTATGTCAAAGACAAACCCAGCGATGTATTTGATTTGAATACCTTTGTCTTTGGAGACTCGGCAACGGGTGGCAAAAGCAAAAAAAGCATTTATCCCGTCCATGCCGCCGTCTTATATAGCGATGCCATTTCCGTTCAACCTTATGATTTACTCATAGATGATGTATTCCGGCAAGGCGGGATTTCTGAAGAATATGTAAGTTATGATCCAGAAAAGCAGAAAACCAGCTCTAATATTTTCACTACCCGCTCAGTGCGCCCCGGTGCATTGTTTATACAAACTTTAGTCATGCTTGGACATCGCATCACCAAAGAGTCATTTAATCATTTGTTGCTCTCAATCGGCTTGGCTGGCAGCTACGGTGGCGCAACCGCCACTACTGGCACCAATTTGAAAACGCATTTAGCCGGAGTCTATTGGGGCAAAATAGAACGGAGTATCAATGCCCCCAGTCAGTTGCTTGAAAAACTAGAAACTGATAGCACCGCCGCAGGATTGGTTGAGGAAATACCCAAATTGATGCAAGAGGCTTATCCGCATCATATTGAAGTCGAAACGTTAAACGCGCATGTACAAAAGCTAATCGCTGATTTTGAATCCGTCAATAATTCATTAAAAAATGACTACGAAAATGCGGCGGTAAAAATGCGAGAATTATTTGATGCGTGGTTTAAGCAAGATAAAACGGGGTGAGGCATGGAAAAGAGTCTTGGCATAACGGCGCGTGTGCTAACCCCCTTTTATTATCATGGGCTTTACGCAAGAGATGGCAGTGCAACCCATCCCAATGTGATAACAGACACCGCGTTTATGTTTGCACTACGAGCGGCACTATTAGGCACCCCACCGGTATTACGTGCCCAACCTGACTATAAAGCCGACTTAGAAAAAATACCTTGGCGTGCCTCTCTATTGATGGGAACCACTAATAGTATGCTACCACCAGTGCGACATACCATTGATGTCGCTAGAGAAGCCGGCTATCACGAAAAGATGCAGAAAAATATGGGCTCTGGCAACTTTAAAGGGACATTTTTTGTGCATGAAGTAGCAGTGGGCGCGAGCTATGAAGGTATCTTATTGGGGCCTGATCCGTTTAAGATATTGAAATCAAAAAAATTTATTGTGCGCGTTGGAGTAGCCAAACAAGGCATGTTAGAAATTTCGCCTCATAAGTTAGTCAAGACGGTGAGATTAAACACAGCGACGGCAAAATTGTTTAAACGCGACTTAAAAGAGGCTTATCGAATTATTGATACTATTCGTGTCAGTCAAGCCTTGTCGCAGAATGAAGCAACGGAAGAATTAAAGTTGTGGTAAATTTTTAATTTTGGAGTCCAAAGCTTTAGCTTTGGACGTATTTTAGTGGTTTCGGGAAATCCGCTTCGCTCCATTCCCGAAACAAAAAGTCAAAACATAACCAGTATGTAGGGTGGGTAGAGAAACCCACCGTCCTGATTCAGACAAAGGGGTAAAATAAAAAATGTTTACAATTCAATCACACGGCATAAAAAATGAGCGAGAGACATTTTCCTACGCTCAAAACCAACTGATTGAGAGCCAATCGCCAATTCGCATCTGTGGCTCGCCCACAGGCTCAGGAAAAACCTATGCCTTTTTAGAAATGGCTAAAACTGAATTAGTTTTTTTCGTCGTACCCACACAAGCTTTGGCGAAAGATATTAAAAAAACCGCCATTGAAAAGGTAAAATTACCGCGAGTGGAAATCTGGGATTTTACCACCACGCTGGCATGGATAAAAGAAGGTAAAGAACCGTGGCGGGTGCGGAAAGGGCATCTTGAAGACATGGCACATAAAGGTAGTGGGATAATTATCGCTACTTTAGAAGCCTTGGGTAATCTAGTGTTAGGTAAACCCGGCTTAAAAAATGTCGATACCGGTGTAGTCGATTTATTATGGAAAGTCAAACATTTAGTTTTTGATGAAGCCCATACCTTGAATGAACGGGCTTTTGGACTCGTGCATTTTATGATAACGCTCATCGCTGATCTGCACCAGAAAAATCCAGAAGATGCGCCTAAACTCAGTCTATTATCTGCCACCCACAGCAATTTATTTACCGACTTCATGAAAGCGGGTGATTTACCAGACGGTTTTATTGATTCATTTGACGAGCAAATTGAGAATGCCGATTATGATCGTCCCATTCACGGTGACGTTGAAGTGGCATTCCATGATAAACCGTTGCTAGAAATGCTTGAAGAATTAGCACCAACTTTGGTGCCTCAATTAAAGGACAAAAGTTTATTACTGATTTACGACTCATTGGCAAAATTCGTCGCCGATGAAAACACATTAGCGCATATTTTTGATAGCTGTGGCTTAGCGCGTAACCAAATTATCTTGATCAACGGACAAGATAAACAAACCCCATACTCATGGGGCAGTAGCGGATTCGATGGCGGTAGGGCTCCATTACCCCGTCATAAAATTATCATTGGCACATCAGCGGTAGAAATGGGCGTGAATTTTAAAGTTAATCAAGCCATTATTGAACATGGGATTGACGCAGCCGCCTTATTACAACGCATTGGACGAGTAGCGCGTGGCGCAGATTGTGGCAAAGTAGAAGTGTGTCGCTCAAGTCTGAGTAAGCGAAAAAAATTATCATTTATTCAAACACTGAGCAAACTATCGGGCAACTATACCATCACCGCGTTGCGACAAGAACCGGCATTAAACCCTTTGCGTAAAATCAATACTCAACGGGCAAGAGAACTAGGTAAAGCATATTGGTCAATGCTTAGCCGACAACATCCGAATCTCATATATGGAGCTGCTAAACCAGCGGTAGAATCCCTATCAAGTCAAAATAAATCAGTAGTCGGATTGCTAAGTTTCTTGCATGGTATTTGTTCCAAGCGGCACTTTAAAAAGTGGCTAACGCAAGTTGATCGTACATTACAAGATGTGCGCGGATTTTCTCCCACTGTGCGAGTCCGCTTCAAAGACAATCAAGCGGAATCTTGTGAAGGCGAATATAACCGCGACTGGGTACTCTCAAAACTGGTATCACCCGATGCTTATGATAGCGAAAACGATGTATATATATATAATCAATCGCGTGATAATTACTTACGCGACAAACCCATTCCCATTTATTATGCGATATATTCACCATTTGGTGGGATAGTTACTGTAGAAGCGAGTAATATTGACGAAGCATGGAAAAAATATCTCAACCGCTTAGAAGATAAAAGACGCAGACACGGAAGAGAGCCGGGATTTGAAGAGGCATTGAAGTTTATTCAAATTACCGGATTGTTGGCGCGGGATGATGAAATGGATTCTCCAGAATTGTGTGATATGATATAAAAGACATACTTCGCGGCTCCCTAGTGAGTGGAAAAAGCTAAGATTATCATTGTTTCAGTTTCCCATTAGGGCTAGTAAGTTAATTACCTATAAATAGTGTTTTATCGCATAAAATGGAGGGTTTCAGTCTCCCATTAGGGGTAGTAAGGTACTAAACGCATTGAACTGGATAAGCAAGCTAAGTTTCAGTCTCCCATTAGGGGTAGTAAGTGAAAGTTTTAGGACTTACGCACCTAAAATATAACTATTTTATTTTATTGCTTTTAATTTTTAACGTGATTGAGTTGTGATTTTTTAAGTGTTTAATTTACAATGAAATTAATTTTTCAGTGCGTAAGTCCTAAGTTTATTAATCCGGCGTTGACAATTAAAAAGAGAACTAGGCGCCCACCGACAGATCGCATTAATTCGTTAATTTCATTTTGCAATGCTCTCGTTTATAGCGCGTGCAAAAATGAGCTATCGAAAACGCATCTGGATTTAACACTCAGTTTTGTTCACGCACCAACGCAAGCGCGAGCATCACTTTCACTTGATTTAGCGGAAATTTTTAAGCCCGTGATTGCCGACAAAATCATTTTCAATATGGTTAATCACAAGATGTTTGGAGAGAGTGATTTTAATGAAACGGAGGGGATGTGCCTATTGACTGAATCGGGAAGACGTAAAGTGGTGGACGCTTTTCGTGAAAAGATGGACAAGGAAGAGATTGGAGATTTGCGTGGTTATCGTGCTTTGATACTCCGAGAATGTTTTCGTATTCAAGCGCATGTACTTGAAATGGAAACCTATGTTCCATATATACATAAGGTGTAAATAATGTTTGTGGTTATTTTTTACGATGTACCGGCAAAGCGTACAGAGCTTTATCGAAAATTGTTATCAAAATACTTGAATTGGATGCAAAATAGTGTTTTTTCTGGTGATTTAACCGGAACACTTTACAAAAAGATGCGCTATGATCTCAAACAAGTGCAGAAAAATGAGGATAGATTAGCATTTGTTTCAAGTAAAAATAGACATAATATTAATGTAGAGTTGCTGGAAAATGGCATATCAAAAGAGGATGACAGTCACCAAGGGAGTGGTGTATTATAACTTGACATTTCCAACTCAGGATATATAATGGCGATACTTCGCTCCCCAGTGAGTGAAAAAAGCTAGGGGTGCGAAGTATTTTACAGTGAGTTTAAACATGATTTTTGGTACGTTTGAATACATATTTGAGATTTTAATTACCTACAAATAGTGTATTATCGCATAAAATGGAGGGTTTCAGTCTCCCATTAGGGGTAGTAAAGTAA
>JBDLJY010000260.1:0-9285 GCA_039714115.1 Pseudomonadota bacterium
ATACAATTTTTGAAAGCGCGGACTTTTGAGAGACTTTTCTGTGATTTCACAACTCAATCGTATAAACTCCTTATTCGTTTCAGGAAAATCCGTCCATTTTAGCGTTTGGCAAATTCTTGCTTTTAAAGCCATTTCAATTGCATAACCAGATAAATAAGTAGCCGCGTCATATCGTTTGACAGCAAACAAAAGTTGTGCCTCCTTTAGACGTGCCCTTGCCAGTTTTCTGAGTTCAGTTCGTTTAATCATTACATTAGTCTTGCGTTGAGCTACAAAAACATAAGTGGATAAGCTAGTTGTACTCAGCCAATCCGTTGTACTCATTATTACGGCTCGCCAGATTGCGTCTCACCTTGTTGCTCAGGCGCCGCATAATGTAAGGTGCCCATCACCAGTTTACCATATTGGTTGCCAAAACCTCGTAGGCTAATATTTATAACAACCTACGAGTATTGACAACATTATTCATTGTGATATATTTACTCTCTCATTTTGGAAATGAGCGGATAACAATAGAGTTTAGTTTAGCAAAGTCTAATAAGGCAAGGAGACAATATGGCTCAGCCAAGCGTCGGGATTATCATGGGCAGCGATTCAGACTTGCCCGTACTCAAAGAGGCAGCGAAGATACTAGAAGATTTCGGGGTGGCTTATGAATTAACTATTGTGTCAGCCCATCGCACCCCTGATCGTTTATTTAGCTATGCCAAAGAGGCAGAAACGAGGGGGCTAGAAGTGATTATTGCTGGTGCAGGGGGTGCCGCCCATTTACCGGGCATGATTGCCGCTATCACGCCCCTGCCTGTTATAGGCGTTCCGGTCAAAACGTCCACTTTACAAGGACTTGACTCGCTGTTGTCGATTGTACAAATGCCGGGCGGTGTCCCCGTTGCCACCGTTGCTATTAATAATGCAAAAAATGCCGGCATACTCGCGGCGCAAATTGTCGGACTGAAATATCCAGAGACTCGTAATAAGGTTAAACAATATAAGGCGGGATTGGAAAATCGAGTTGTTGAAAAAGCGCAGCATTTAGAAAAAATTGGCTATGATAAATTTTTAGCAGAGCGGTGACACCCACCCAATGCCATATCGTGGTGCCCATGTAGAGTGGTGGATACGCTGCGCTTAATCCACCCTACATAATCAGCCAACCCTTGAAGAACATTTCACCTTATCTACCTACGAAATTGCGGATGCCTACCAAAATAGCTACGAATCCGCCCTCAACGCAGGATTGGAAAAACTGTCGGTTTTCGACTCCAACCCTTCGCCGCCCAACATGGAATACAATTCTGCGCCTACACAATTGCAAAATGCCAAGCCTTAATCACGATAGATTTGTTGCCTTTCTCCGCTATAATGATCTGTTAGGTACGGCGATTTGTACTGTCTTCGACGGGCGCATTACCGGAGGCGGAAAAATTAAAGGGAAGTGTCGGGGGACAGCAAATAAATTAAAAGTATGGATAAAAACGCAAAAATGTTATTGAAATGAAGGGGGACTAGGATTTATATGAAGACAACCCACTCTGATAAATCTCTACCAGCCACATCTGATGACTATGAGGCTTGGTTTAATCAAGGCAATGCGCTAGATGATTTAGGCCGTCATGAGGAGGCGATTGAAAATTATGACAAGGCCTTGCAAATCAAACCAGATTATCATTTGGCTTGGAACAATCGCGGCCTTGCGCTTAGAAAGTTAGGCCACCATGAGAAAGCGATTGAAGGTTTTGAGAAGGCTTTGCAAATCAAACCGGATTATTACTTGGCTTGGAACAATCGTGGCGCGACGCTAGGAAAGTTAGGCCGTTTTTCAGAAGCGATTGAAAGTTTTGACAAGGTGTTGGAAATCAGACCGAATAAACACGATGCTTGGATCGGTCGCGGCGCGGCACTAGGAAAATTAGGCCGTTTTTCAGAAGCGATTGAAAGTTATGACAAGGCGTTGCAAATCAAACCGGATTATCACGATGCTTGGTACAATCGCGGCATTGCGCTTGGACAGTTAGGCCACCATGATAAAGCGATTGAAAGTTATGAGAAGGCGTTGCAAATCAAACCGAATTATCACTTGGCTTGGAACAAGCGCGGCTATGCGCTTTTTAAGTTTGGCCGCTTAAAAGAAGCGATTGAAAATTATGACAAGGCGTTGCAATTCAAACCGGATTATCACGAGGCTTGGAACAATCGCGGCTATGCGTTTTTCAGGTTGGGCCGCATTGAGGACGCGATTGAAAGTTTTGAGAAGGCGTTGCAAATCAAACCGGATTATCACGATGCTTGGAACAATCGCGGCAATGCGTTTTTCAGGTTGGGCCGCATTGAGGGCGCGATTGAAAATTATGAGAAGGCCTTGCAAATCAAACCGGATTCACAACCTAAAGCTTGGAACAATCGCGGCTATGCGCTTTTTAAGTTAGACCACATTGAGGAGGCGATTGAAAGTTTTGAGAAAGCCTTGCAAATCAATGCTGATTTACAGAATGTTTGGAACAATCGCGGCTATGCGCTTAGAAAGTTAGGCCGCTTAGAAGAAGCGATTGAAAGTTATGAGAAGGCGTTGCAAATCAAACCGGATTATCATGAGGCTTGGTACAATCGCGCCAATGCGCTAGATGATTTAGGCCGCTATGATAAAGCGATTGAAAGTTATGAGAAGGCGTTGCAAATCAATCCTGATTATCATGATGCTTGGAACAATCGCGGCATTGCGTTAGATGATTTAGGGCACCTCGATAACGCGATTGAAAGTTATGAGAAGGCGTTACAAATCAAACCGGATTATCATGAGGCTTGGAACAATCGCGGCATTGCGCTTAAAAAGTTAGGCCGCTTAGAAGAAGCGATTGAAAGTTATGATAAGGCTTTGCAAATCAAACCGGATTACCAATTGGCTCGAAACAATCGCAAAGCGGTGTTGGAAATCTTAGGCAAGAAGAAATCAACGTCGATTTTCTCGTTCCTCAAAAAATAGTTCACTCCGCCTTGAAATTCACCTTATCAAGACCTGCGGCATAGAACCCACACCCCGCAGGTCGCTATCAGGCGTGTCTGCGACGTACCTTGCACGTCTTTTTAAAATAAATTGCCCGTACCGATATTTTGTGGTAAATCTCTTGGCACACGTTCCATTCTCGGATCAATACTATCAAAACCTTCAAATTTTTTATTCAAGCGATTTTTAATCATAAAAATGTACTCTGGATTAATTTCTATACCATCACACTTTCTTTTAAGCAGCTGACAAACTCTTAAAGTGGTTCCACTGCCTGCAAATGGATCTACCACATAGTCACCTTCATCAGAAGAGGCTAAAACCATCCGTTCTATTAATGCTTCTGGCTTCTGTGTCGGGTGATTTTCACGCTCAGGATTAGAATAATGAACATGAGAGAAAGACCAAACATCACCCGGATTCGCGCCTGACATATTATTCCTCTTTCTGAAATATTTTTGAGGCACTCTGATATTATCAAGATTAAATTTAAAATTTTCACCTTTATTAAACATGAGAATATCATCATGCCTTGGAGAAAATCCCTTTTTCCTACCCATCCCTTGCGTGTAATGCCAAGTGATCCAACTATTGAAATACAAACCTAGCTTTCGATCTAAAATATCATATAAATAGGAGATAAATCTGACTCCCATAAAGACATAGATCGTTCCTGTCGGCTTAAGAACACGATGCGCTTCCTGTAACCAAGAAAAAGAAAATTCTAAATACTCATCAAACCCTTTCAGATCATGATTATTACCATAATCTTTTCCAAGATTATAGGGTGGATCCGCTATCATTAAATCGACAGAATCACTTTTGATTTGTCTTAATTCACTGATGGCATTGCCCTGTATAATTTTAATTGACTTATTCATCTAATTAAATAGGCGTCCAAGATAAATCTTGGACTCCGACAAAAATATTAGTTCCGGGTCAACTTCATTTAACCCGCATCCCCGGCTGCGCTCCCTCATCAGGACTGAGCAAAAATAAATCTTTTTTACCCGGACCAGCCGCTAATACCATGCCTTCTGACACGCCAAAGCGCATTTGTCGCGGCGCAAGATTTGCCACCATCACCGTCAAACGCCCCGTCAATTGTTCAGGCGTATAAGCATCCTTAATCCCAGCAAACACGTTCCGCAGCTTTTCTTCTCCCACGTCTAAGCTTAAACGCAACAATTTTTGCGCTCCCTCAACATGCTCCGCTTTGACAATACGGGCGATGCGTAACTCAATTTTAGAAAAGTCCTCATAGCCAATCGTATCGGCAGCAACTGGCGCGGTAGCCTGTTTGGGCGGCGGCGTTGCGAGGCTCTCTTTGGAGCCTTCAATCATGGCATCAATCTGTTTTTTATTGATGCGCGTCATTAACGGTTTAAAAGGATTAATCGTGTGCGCGAGTAACGGTTCAGGTTGCCAAGCGATGGGGGCGGCTAAAAATTCTTCAACCTGTTTTACCATCAATGGCAGAATCGGTGCTAAATAACCCATTAATACCCGAAACAGATTTAAACCTTGACTACAAACGGCCTGCAATTCAGCCTCTTTACCCTCTTGTTTCGCCAGCACCCAAGGCTTCTGTTCATCAATATATTGATTCGCCTGAGCTGCTAAAGCCATAATGTCACGCACCGCTTTGTTATAATCACGGCTTTCGTAAGCCTCAGCAATGGCATCACCTTCATCTATAAAATCTTGATAAAGGGTAGAATTCGCTAATTCTGGGGCCAGTTGTCCGTTAGTGATAAATCTCGCACAACGGCTGGCAATATTAACAAATTTACCCACTAAATCGGCATTAACGCGCTGGAGAAAATCGTCTAAATTTAAGTCAACATCATTGACACCATTACCTAATTTAGCCGCAAAATAGTAACGCAAATATTCCGGCTCAAGATGGTTTAAATAAGTCCGAGCGTTAATAAAAGTGCCGCGTGATTTGGACATTTTTTGTCCATCCACCGTTAAAAAGCCATGTACAAAAACGGCACTGGGTTTTCTAAAGCCCGCCCCCGACAACATCGCAGGCCAAAATAAAGTATGGAAATAAATAATGTCTTTGCCGATAAAATGATATAACTTAGCTTGGCTATCGGCTCCCCAGAATTCGTCAAAATCAATGTGTTCTCTGTCACAGAGATTTTTGAAACTCGCCATGTAACCAATGGGCGCATCTAGCCAAACATAAAAATATTTGCCCGGCTCATCGGGAATTTCAAAACCAAAATAGGGCTCATTACGAGAAATATCCCAAGCTTGTAGTCCGACTTTAAACCATTCATTGAGTTTATGTAACACTTCAGGCTGCAAAGTGCCGCTGCTTGTCCACTCCCGCAACATGCTTTCAAAATTCGACAAATTGACAAACAAATGTTCCGACTCTTTTTCTATCGGAGTGGCACCAGAAACGGCCGATTTCGGATTTTTGAGTTCAGTCGGATTATAAGTCTTACTGCACACTTCACAACTATCGCCATATTGATCTTTTGCCCCACAATGTGGACATTCGCCGCGAATAAATCTATCGGGCAAAAACATTTCTTTAATGGGGTCATAAAATTGGCGAATAGTGCGACGCTCAACATGTCCCCCTTCATTCAAGCCTTTATAAATAAGATTGGAAAAGTGCTGATTTTCGGGGCTATGGGTGGAATGGTAGTTGTCAAAGCCTATCGCAAAGTCAGCAAAATCGGCTTGATGTTCTGTCTGGAAATGGGCAATCAGATCTTCGGGATTGATGCCTTCTTTTTGGGCACGTAACATGATGGGAGTGCCATGCGCGTCATCGGCACAGACGTAGTAGCATTCATGTCCGCGCAGTTTTTGGAAGCGTACCCATATATCTGTTTGAATATATTCAACTAAATGTCCAATGTGTATGGAGCCGTTAGCGTAGGGTAAGGCACTGGTGACTAAAATTTTTCTTTTGGTGTTTTTCATGGTGTTATCTGATAGACAAAAAAATAGGCACATAAGGTAACATTAATTGCCCTATGTGCCTAGTAAAAAAAATAGGAAAAGAAAAAAACGCTGCGATTAGCTGCCTGATGATTGACCTGAATAGTCTTTAATCTCAGCCCCGGCTTTTAGCCCTGACACCAATTGCTTAAATTCACTTTGACCAAGTGCCTGTTGTAGTTGCTGCTTGGCTTCTTGGCGTGGATCATCAGAACTTTCATTCTCCGCCGGAGTCTCTGGTGTGGCTTCTCCGTCTTTAACATCCAGCACCGCCACCAAAGCATAATCGCCATTACCTAGCTCAATGCCCTGATAAAGAGCCTTATTTTCGGCGGGCCGCCCCATTTTAAAAGCCTCGCTCACTATCGCCGCTTGTCCAAGCGTAGTGTCTTGCCGTTCAACCCACTGTGCTGGTGACCAATTTAAGTCATGTTCTTTAATCGGAGCATTAGGATCGCCGTTTTCCTTGATTTGGTCAATTAAGGTTTTGCCCAAATTTTTCGATTTTTCTCGCGTTTTTTCTTGTGTGATGGCGGAGACGATCTCTTCTTTTACCTCAGCTAGAGGTTTAGCTTCAGCGGATACATGGTCTTTTACGCGCAACACAACAACATGTTGTTCGCCAATTTCAATCGGAGCACTATTGTAGCCTTCTTTTAGCACCGTATCGCTGAAAGCAGCATCAATAAGCTTACGATGCGAAAGGATACCATCGCCCCCCGTGCTGTCAAATAACTCGGTGGTTTTGCTCTCCAAATTTAAAGTCTCTGTCAGCACCTCTAAACTATCTGGATGTTCATAAGCAAGGTTAGCAAATTCTTCAAATTGTCCATAAAACTCAGAATCGGCACGTTCTTTTTGAATTTCTTGCACTAACTCTGTACGCACTTTGGCAAAAGGACGGACCACTTTAGGCTTGCTCTCTTCCAATTTGATGATATGAAAACCAAACTGACTTTTGACAAGCTCGCTGACTTCACCGACTTTCAGTGCCTTGACGGCCTCTTCAAACGGTTTGACCATCATACCCGGCCCAAACCAGCCTAAATCGCCGCCCCCTTCCTTGCTGCCAGTATCGTCAGAAAATTGCTTGGCTAATTCTTCAAAAGAGTCGCCGGCACGTATTTTGGCTAACAAGCCTTGCGCCTTTTTCTCCGCCGCATCTAGCTCATCCGCATTTGGATCGACTTTAATCAAAATATGCCGCGCCTTCCATTGCCCAGGGGTTGTAAAAGAGGCTTTGCGTTCTTGGTAGCGTTCTTTTAACGTCTCCTCATCTATGCTTTGCGTGGTGACTAAATCCTCTTGTGACAGTTCAACATATTCGATGCTGACTTTTTCGGGTGTCATGTATTGCTTGGCATGATCTTTATAATAGGTTTCAATGTCGGCATCGGTGATAGTTACTGAGTCATTAAAGCGACTAGCGGGGACTATCAGGTAACTGACAGAGCGTTGTTGTTTTTCAAGGCGAGTGCGTTGTTGTTCATCATAATCTGTCAACAAGGCAGAACGTAATACGCCTTCACTGATTTGGCTAGTTAACAGTTCTCGCCGAATGCGCCACTCAAAGCCGGGGGCTGTCATGCCTCGGTTACGTAAAGCTTGTTCATACTGTTGTTGGGAAAAAACGTCATCCTCTTGAAAAGCGGGAATACTATGGATACGACTGGCTAATAAGGCATCACCTATCTGCATACCAGCCTCGATGGCAGATTGCACTAGCACTTCTTCTTCTATCATCTGCGTCAGTGTGCCTTCCCGGATTTGCTTATCCATGAATGATAAGTCGATATCTTGATTTTGAAACATGGCATAGATTTGCCGTTTCCGTTGACTGACTTGTTGTTGAAAATCGTATTCTGACAATTCAACGCCATTGACTTCTGCGATCACTCTTTTTGGGGCTGAGTTAAAGTATTCATTTATTCCCCAAAACGCAAAAGGAACGCAGATGATTATAACAATGACCCAAGCAAGCCAACCTCGGGCGCCGTCACGGATGCCTTGTAGCATGGTTTTTTACCTCTCCTTGCAAAAAAAAAGCGCATCTGGGCAGATGCGCTTTTAGATATGTCGTTAAAAATGGCGGAGCAGACGGGATTCGAACCCGCGACCCTCGGCGTGCTATGAACCCTATTATTTCTAATAGGCATGGACTATATCATCACCCTCAACTTGACTTGTTAGGGTGCCGGACGCTAATAGGATTTTTTTGTCTAGGCTACTCAATCCTTAGTCTCTGCACCTTCCTCCTACTTTAATGCCTTTCGGAGGCTTGGCTCAGGATTGCCATCAGCATTATGCTGTTAAGGTTTCCCTGAATTCATCCGGTTTTCAGTTTATCATTTCTGATAAACGCTGCCACTTAAGACAGGCCGATACTCTAACCATCTGAGCTACTGCTCCATTTTTAAATCTGGTACTAAATGTTCAATCGAGTTGCAGCATTATAAACCACATCCGATCAAAAATGCAAATTTTTTTTTCATCAATTATTAATTAATGGGTGTTGAGGGACTTGAACCCCCGACATTCGCCTTGTAAGGGCGACGCTCTCCCAACTGAGCTAAACACCCACTCAAATCTCTTGAGGCGAGAGCATGTTACCAAATCAAAAATCTGTTGTCAACTATAATTTCAACCTAAACCTAAATAAAAATTGAAAACAGATGTAGGGGCAATCCTTTATGGTTGCCCTTATCTTCAGGGGCAACCATAAAGGATTGCCCCTACGCACAAAAATCTCACCTTGGTTCTCGGATTATTGATTTCATCAGGTGGTGATTTTTTCACAATCCAATTAATAAGTCAAGCGTTTTTTATCAGGTTGTTTGAAATTGGGTACTATGCATTAACCGCATCTTTGAGCGATTTACCAGCTTTAAATACTGGTACGTTGGCGGCGCTTATATCTAGGGGCTCACCCGTGCGTGGATTACGCCCTTTCCTTGCAGCACGCTCACGTACTGAAAAAGTCCCAAATCCTATTAAAGTTACTGTGTCACCATCCGCCAGCGCATCTTTGATACTGTCTAACACCCCATCTACGGCCTTTGCCGCTGTGGCCTTGGAAATCGCCGCATTTTCAGCAACATCTTGAATTAATTCAGTTTTATTCATTTTTCCCCCGTGGATAGTAATACACCAATGTTAAACTTGGCACCACAGGTCATGTCTTAACAGTTCGTGTTCTGTCCTCAACTTTCACCCTACAATGCCAGTCTTCAAAACCGTGCTTGAGACTTTCGACCTCACACGGCTCCTCGGATTCATGTCTCCAGACATGAGCATCTTTTTCAATCAGTCATATGCTA
>JBDLJY010000261.1:0-9270 GCA_039714115.1 Pseudomonadota bacterium
AAATCAATAAATCAAAAGATGCCTTGAAATAAATTTCGGATACATAAGGCTAAAGTTGGCTAAAGCCAACTAACAAAATGAATTTATTCACCTTTATGTTATTTAAGTCCCCGATTCCGCTGCTAGGATTTGAGTCACCTTTAGGTGACTTGAGCCTTATGTATCCCGAATTTATTCTAAGGCTAAATTTAATCGGGCACTAGGATTTGAGTCACCTTTAGGTGACTTGAGCCTTATGTATCCCGAATTTATTCTAAGGCTAAATTTAATTGAAAGAAATCAATAAATCCTTCAAAAGATGCCTTGAAATAAATTTCGGATACATAAGGCTAAAGTAGGCTAAAGCCAACTAACAAAATGAATTTATTCACCTTTATGTGATTTAAGTACTCCATAGTCTGGAAATTTCCGCCCTCCTGCATTAGGATTTGAGTCACCTTTAGGTGACTTGAGCCTTATGTATCCCGAATTGATTCTAAGGCTAAATTTAATTCGGGCACAGGATTTGAGTCACCTTTAGGTGACTTGAGCCTTATGTATCCCGAATTGATTCTAAGGCTAAATTTAATTGATAAATAAATAATGAGTTCACCTTACGATAAACTTGTATCTCCACCTGAAGTGGCAATAACTTTATTAGCACAAGGCATCAATCAACAATACGATAAGTTGAAAGATAACTCTTCAATAGTCCGCCAAAACGAGGATGAACTTGAGCCACAGCTCATTGTTGCCTTGCCACGTCTTTCAGCCCTTTATATGTGTGAAGCAAGCGTAGGGTGCGTCCTACGCACCATCTTTCCATGCCTTTATATCGGTGCGTGGGACGCACCCTACGCTCCAATGCCATTAAGTTAAGCCCCCAAATCAGACCTGCCAAGCAAGCGTAGGGTGCGTCCTACGCACCATCTTTCCATGCCTTTATATCGGTGCGTGGGACGCACCCTACGCTCGCTAATCCGTATTCGATGCCCCTTTTTTGAGCAGAAGTTGGGAACAGTCAGGTTTTATTCGTTGTTGAACATTAGTTGTACTCACCATCAATCAATCGAGTCTGATCCCATTGATTTGTCCTACGCACCATTAATCCACTTATTAATAATTCATAAAATAATAATATAATTTAATGCTGACAATAGGTGATTAAGCCATCTAAATAATAATCGGAACCAATTGGCCTAATAAACCTGTTGTTATTTTTTTTTACATGTTACATAATACGCGACTCAACTGCACTGTCAAACTTTGTCATTTATGGCGAGTATCTTATTTAATTAATTTAATCAAGGAGTTATAAATTATGAGCCAAAACGAAGAAAAAGATCGCTTTAAATTTAAAACATGGGTTGTTCCGTTACCCGATTTCCATTTTGTTCATCAAACCTACAACCAAAGCAGCGATCATCGCGACTTTTTTGGGCGTGAAAAAGATGTCCAAGATTTTGTAGAAGTTTTACAGAATACTAGGAACACTTCAGGTAGCTATTTAGTGGCTGGCTATCGTGGGGCTGGTAAAACCAGTTTTGTCAAAAAGGTGATGGCTATTCTTTCTAATGGTAAGCCAAAACTCGCCTCGTATAATAATTTTTTCTCTAAACTTTATAGCAAGATTAAAAATTTTATAATTGAGCATTTGCCTAAAGTATATGATTTGATAAAAAAAATAAAAATAGGAACAGGATTGATTGTACTCTTAGGCTTACTTTATGTGTTGTTTTTGCCATTAGGATGGTGGGATTTTATCGTCTTGCCCTTTTTGTTTATGTTGCACTATTTTAACAAGCATGGTTTCGCAGCTTTATACCCACCACAATGGTATAAATGGATATTTCACCCTGTTGTGCAAATACCAGTTAATCTTGGTTATGATATTAAAAATACAAAAAATGTTATTTTTAGCATTATTTCTTTATTAAGACATAAGTATATAGAATATTATAATAGTAGTTTACTATTACTAAAAATAATATCTCCAATAATTCTGATCATCTTAAGTGCGATATTGGCTATTACAACGTACCGCTTGTTTCCAAAATTTCATGGTTATATGGAAACCAAAATGTACGTGGTGGTATTTGGTACGCATGAACTTGTCAAAGTGGAAAAATTATGCTCATCAGGCACTCAAAATTATAAAAATCAAAATGAAGATGAAGATGAAGATGAAAAGAAAAATGAAAATGAAGTGTCAGATAGAGTGCTCTTACCACATCTTTCAGAAGCGGACAAATGGTATTTAAAATTTGGGAAAATAAAAGTATTAGAGCTTAAACAAGCTGCACCCGCACGATCTGGCGAGGTTTCTTTCATAAGAGAGATCATATTGGTTTCATCTTATTGTGCCGTGAGTAATTTATCAAAAGAGTTATTTGATTATGAGCATTGGAAGAATACTGATTCTTGGTATTTATTAGATCATATCGCTTTACCGTTTGTAGGTTTAAAGGAGTTAGTTACTTATTTTGATAGTAAAGGCAAGGAATTTAATCCTAGACCTTACCATGTTCTTCATTTTTTATTAATTTTTATTTTGTTAGTATTTTTAAGAGTACGGCTCAACCCAATTAAAAGAATTATTCGACGCTTAGATGATATCCATAAACGTATTCAAGCCAGCGAGATACTTAACGGCTCTGGTATGCCGGGCAGCTCATTCCCTTTTTGGCGGAAAAAATACCAACATTTTCAGCGTTTAGATGAACGTCAAGCAGAAGAGCTCTTACTTCAAGTACTAGAAGAGAATGCCAATAATTTTCTCATACAACCGCATATCATTTTTTTATTTGATGAACTTGACAAAATTCAGCCACATCAAGAAAAACAATTACGACAGGCAGACGAGACTACACCAATAGAACTAGGGTTATCAGAATCAGTACGTCAACGCCAATCTGAAATAGAACAATTATTAGGTAGCCTCAAAAATATCATTACCACGGCACCTTGCAATTTCATTTTTGTAGCAGGGCGGGAAATGTTAGATGCTAATTTAGCTGATCGAGGTGAAACACGTTTTCTGCATGGTACCTTATTTGACCGAGTTTTTTATGTTCCAAGTTTCCTGACTGATCCCTCGGATGAGAACCGTGAAGATATTAGTAGCATGATAGAACAATACGTCTGTCGCCGGCTGATGTCTTCCGTCAATGCAAAATTTAGCTATTCTAAGTTGCAAAAAACTGTTTTTGATGCCGATAATTATAAATATTGGTCACTCAAAACTTACATGCAATATTTAGAAAATAATGGTATTGATAAATATCATCGTTTTAGATTAATCACCTTGTTGCAAGATTTCATTTACTTTTTAAGTTATCGGAGTGGTGGTAATGCCCAAAAATTAGCCCTTCAATTTGAAGAATTTTTACGCCCCTTACCTAAAGCGTATTCTTCAAGAGCAGATAAATATCATCAAGTTTTCACTTCTCCGATGACTAAATTTGTATTGCACTTCGATGCACAAGATCAATATCGTATTCAGCTTATTGGACATCTTTTTAGCATATTCCACGGTTCATATAGTAAGTTAGTCAGTCAATATGGCGATAAATTGTCCGTTTCTCTATTTTCTATTTTAGACTATATCTTTAAATTTCATTCTATGGGCTTTTCGCGCCGAGAGCTTGAATGTATGCCCGGTGCATTGGATATTCACCGTGCGCCAGCATTACCTCAGATCATTGAGCTGTTGCTCGATAGAATATTAGCATCTTATAATAACATTAACAAAATTGATAATGGCTTCTACAATTTCCGCTTTGCGCGTCACATACAACGTGAGATCGTTTACATTTCCCAGTTCAGTGAACAAGAGATGGCGGCTTTTAATTTTTCATTGGATGAGTCGATTCAAATCAAACAACATTACCGACATATCCTCAATGAACAGATGAGATTATACAAAAAAGAAATGCCAATACAAGCCGAAAAGGAAACACAAGGAACTTATGTATTTGCTGGGCTGCATATGATCTTGGGTGATTTACATGCACAGGATAATGAATTTGACCAAGCTATGGTGGAATATGAGAATGCCATCTATCATCTGGATGGATTTATTGGAAAATGCTTAAATGAATGTAAAAATCAAAAAGATGAAAATGGAGCCAAAACGAGTGTAGAACTGCTTAGTACGCATTTTATTTTCTATGTGCGAATTATGCTGAAACGAGGGCTTTTGCAAGAACGGCGTATGATTTACGACAGTGCCATTGGGTTTTATTACCGAGCTATGAAGACAGTGTCTATTATTTTAAAATCAGACAAGGGTAAAGAATTTTTTGATATAAACATTGAGCAACTCAATTTGTTAATCCAGCCTTATTTATGTCTGGCTTTTTTACATGCCAAACGCGATTATAGTTTAGAGGCTGCTAATAGATTTATGAGAGATGCCCTTGAATTAATAGAAGGAAAAAAAAGCAAGTCACTAGGATGTTCTCAGAGCAAATCACTTGGATGTGATACTTTTGCTAAAAAGTCGGGGCAAATTTATAAGCATCATGTTCGTTGGGCTGAAATGTGGATGATGCGCTCACAATTTAAGGAGGCTATTTGTCAATATCTTAAAGCGATGAAGGTTCTGTACGAGTGTGATCCCTGTAATAATAAAAATAAAGAGAATGCTCTGACATGTCATGATATGGGTTCAATTCTCGCTGGGCTTGCTGATGCTTGTACTGCTTTGGCACTTTATGCGTTATATGAGAATAAGGATGAAAAATTTGAGCTTATATTGCCGGCATATAAGAATTGCGATCAAGGAGAAGGAGAATCCCCTAAGATTAATTGTGCTTACAATAGAAATCTAAGTGATGAAGAGTTGAAAGAGAGTTTAAACAAGAACGTTGAATCAATTATGAAGTGGCAAAGAACATTTCTTTATAATGAGATTGATAATTTTGATACAAATAAACTCAAACCTCTATTTAACAACGCTCTTTGTCTCTATGTGCTTGCATCACACGCTTATCGTTTAGCAGGTTCGCTGTCGGATGAGGCATTCATGTTATGGAAAACAGCTAACGCTGTGGCGTTAGGTTTAAGTTATATCAAGAAGGTTCGCGGCGAACAATATTTAACCCCCGATAAAAAAGCTAAAATTGACTGGTTATTTATTGATGAAACAAACACAAAGGAGCCTCGATACCAAACCAATCCTATACGTCATGTCTTTTATCAAGCTTTTGCAGGTTCTTATTCAGTTCATCGCGCACGCTTAAAGGAATATCTCGGTGTAAAAGACAAGCGTTTTCTAAGATGGATTTCTTCACCCTTGATTCAATTATTTACAGTTTTGAGTCATTTTTGGCAGAGCTATTGGGGTGACACAGATGTTAATGGGAACCCTTGTAAAATGGATGAAAGTGCCTTTGAAATTGTAGATATGGGTACTTTCCCTATGAAAGCGCGTATTCTGGCACTATATCTTAAGGGACGCTGGTATCAAGAATATGCTGCAATTAGTGAAAATGAATACCAATACAAAGAAAAGGCATTTAGATTATTGGTACAAGCAATAGAAGATGGACAAGCATTTGAAGGTGAATTGGATTACATAGCACTGCCATTGGGGATTATTTATTACCATATTTGGGAAATTGTCAAAGAAAATGATGACGATAATAGAATTCTGAGATCGGTTAAGGAAGATGAATATTTTAAGGGAGATATGCAGCGATATTTCTCCTCAAATTATTGTCGTAATCGTACTAAAAAACGATTGCTTGAATTGTTGAGCCGACATAATATACCGGGCATCAATAAAGAGCGATATTTCACCTACATGAGTAAGCAGTATTATCTGTATGATGCTTTTTCCGATCCTTATGTTAATGGGAAGTGGGCATTGGAATATGGTTTGGTACCCGTCGCAAAATTTATGCTTGATGAGATAAACAAAGATTCTGATGATATGTTTTTTTGATTGAATTTTTATCAAGCAAATCGTTGAACATTTTTCGGACAAAGGGGAAAACTAATGGATATTAAAGACTTTACTCGACTGGTTAAATTGGCTAAGAGTTGCGGAGTGAAACTCGATCATATTACAAAGCTTGAAGTTATAGCTCAAAACGACAAACTTAAGCCGTTATTTGAAGACAAACCAGATTACGCAAAAAAGATAACAGCACTTGCCGATAGTTTGGAAATAGAGCCCAAAGAACTGATTAACCTGTTGGTAAAATCAGAGTTATCAAAAAAGTTAGAGTCAGCGGCCACAACACTCAGAACGGCTCTAATATCAATCATCATCTTTCTAATAATACCTCTAGTATTTACAGATTTTTTCATGGAGTATTATTCCCAAACAAAAAACATATTAGACTTTCTATTGGGTTTTCTTGCTGCCTTCTGTTTATTTTCTGTTGTTCAGTTCTTCAGTGCTCTATCTGAAGCTAAGAAAGCACCGGAGCGATACGCAACAGAAGAGATATTTAAAATAATCAAGGGGGAAGAAAATACTAATAATATTGATAAAACTTTATTCAAAATTGTCCTCACAACAGAGATATTCAAGATAGTCCTAATAATACTAGGAATAATAATATTGTCCATCGTCCAACACTAGCTGTTGCGTTAGGTATGATTTAACGGATTAGGCGGATTAAAAACGAATTGGGTTTCAAACTGTTAACTGTAATAGTTCCAAATCTGCGTAATCCGTGTAATCTATTTCACCACCGCGTCACTCCCCATCAATCAACCGCCTCAACGAAAGACTCGGAATAAATTCCGAGGCTAAAAGCTAAAGTCAGCTAAAGCTGACTAATAGTGAATTTAGATAGTAGAGTAGGGTGGATACGCTCCGCTTAATCCGCCCTACATGACTTCATCTCAAATCACATTTAAAATGCCGGAGCGATTAATTTCAGCCAATCACAATAGTTTGCTCCGCTGTTTTCAATTCGTTTATTTCTTAATTAGTTGTACACAATTTAACTTGTATCGTTAAAATTTGAGTTAGTTCGTGCGGCTAAAACTTATGATACTTTGGTACACCATGCTTAATACGCCTTGGGTTGGTGCGCTCAACATGCACGGCATTGTGATTTGCAAGCGTCGATTTTGGTCAATAGCTATGACTTGCGCTGCCATGTTGTCGGAGATGAGTTGCAAATGCAAAATCATTGCTATCAGTGACGAATTCGATGATCAAGAGGGAAAAAATATGTTGTCAAACCTTATTTTGATATTATTAATAAAAATAAATATTTATCAATATTTGTCCATACAATGAAGAGCTGTTTTTAACCCCACCCTAAAAAGGCTGGTATAGTCGTTAATAGTTATCAGCAAGCTAAAATGGTTAAAGAATATATTCGTGCGGATAGCCATGTAGGGTGGATTAAGCGGAGCGTATCCACCTTACGAACAGCGGAGCAAACTAGCTTGCGCGGAAATAGGTTGAAGATAATTAAAAAAAACCTTGAATCACGGATTTTACAGATGACACGGATTGCACGGATAACAGCACCGCTTGAATCACGGTTATAGCAAATATTCAAGGTTTTTTTAAAAAAATACGAGTACAACGGATTGACGGAATAAACGGATTATTAATAATCCTGCTCCGCAGGAAAGCACTGATGATTTTAGATAAACATCCTAAACCCTTGACATCATGGAAGAAGCCACAGAAATCGCTAGATTGCGGTTATTTTTAGCCTTAGTCGCGTCAGCGGAAACGGCATTGAAAAACGACAGCAAGATTTATTTCGCAAATCCTATCAACAGATTTTGGACGAAAAAAAATGCCATGATTCGGGCATATCGGGATGCCACCACTTAGCTATAACTTGCTTAGAACTGAGGGACAATGTGGTATTGTCATTCCAAGTGGCATTTATTATCTTGGTAAGTATTTTAAATAGCTTTGTGCTTGATTATTTTTTGCGGCAAAAAGTGTCAGCAAATATTAATATGTTTTATGCTTACCAACTCCCAATCCCCCACCTAACCGAAAAATACTCCGCCTTCACCCCCATCGTCACTCGCGCCGCCAAACTCATATGCACCACGCCCGAATTCGACGATTTAGCCAAACAAGTCGGCTTAGGCTCCCACAAAAATGGCGTGACTCATCCTGATGAACGCGCCCAACTCCGCGCAGAATTGGATGGCATGGTAGCGCATTTGTATGGCTTGACTTATAAGGAGTTTGAGCA
Organism: Pseudomonadota bacterium; assembly: GCA_039714115.1. Lineage (GTDB taxonomy): Bacteria > Pseudomonadota > Gammaproteobacteria > Beggiatoales > Beggiatoaceae > Thiomargarita. Next base: position 8,169 of record JBDLJY010000261.1, read on the forward strand.
TATTTAGGGGACGTTTCCGCTGGTGAAGAAGGAGGTTAAGGAGAAGGCTTTGGGGGCTTTTGAAAAATATGAGTACAACGGATTTACGTAATAAACGGATTAAGGGGTATTATCCAGTGCCGGAATCGTCAACAACGAATAAAACCGGAACGGAAATATAGCCAGTCCGGAGTAGAGTAGGGTGGATACGCTCCGCTTAATCCGCCCTACATGACTTCATCTCAAATCACATTTAAAATGCCGGAGCGATTAATTTCAGCCAATCACAATAGTTTGCTCCGCTGTTTTCAATTCGTTTATTTCTTAATTAGTTGTACACAATTTAACTTGTATCGTTAAAATTTGAGTTAGTTCGTGCGGCTAAAACTTATGATACTTTGGTACACCATGCTTAATACGCCTTGGGTTGGTGCGCTCAACATGCACGGCATTGTGATTTGCAAGCGTCGATTTTGGTCAATAGCTATGACTTGCGCTGCCATGTTGTCGGAGATGAGTTGCAAATGCAAAATCATTGCTATCAGTGACGAATTCGATGAGGGTGTTTATATGGCAACACTGCGTCATCAACAAAGTGGGGCTGCCAAAGAAGTTGAATTTATGAGCGTGAGTGCTTTAATCGAATCAATCAAGTCAGGGGAGATTTAATCATGCGAGAACTGCCGAAACTGTGGACTGGGGTAGCACGTATTCAGTATCTTTGTGCTTTTTTAGAAAGTATTGGTGTTGACTCATTGCATTCAGTGCCGCTCATCACCAGTGGTTTTCAAAGTTTATTGACAACTGATCTTTTTCGTGATCAAGCCCAAGCATTATTTAACCATCGCATGATGGGGTTGGATTATCCGTCTGAAGCGGCTATTCGTCGGCAAGTTGCTTTATACAATGAAGCCGTTAATGATCCACGTTCAAATATTGAAGCCGGCTTTGAAATCCATCCTGAAACCCTGAAATTTTCAAAGCCCGCTAATTTAATTGATACGCAAGTTGCCCAAGCACTCGTGATTTTAAGACAAGCTTTGCCTTACAAAAAACATGGAAAAGTCCTCATTGCTCCAAAAAACAATTCTCTAGTTCCAATAGAGATTGATCGGGAAGCGCA
>JBDLJY010000262.1:0-9264 GCA_039714115.1 Pseudomonadota bacterium
TATAAGAAAGTGGTTATTAGACTGGAGTGGTTATACTTTTGACGGAACTTGGACATAGCCAAAAAATCCTATTTTTTCAAAAAATCTGATTTTTGACGGTATGCGAAAGAAAAAACTTAACAGTCGTTGAAGCTCCCTGATCTGGTTTGACAAATAACTCTACAGAACTGGCTACCACATCGCTTGGCTTCCCGAAACGAACCGTAAAAGGCACCGTAGTAGGTGTCAAGAATTTCCAACTACTGATTTCCCCGGTATCCGTTTTGAGAGTAGATACCTCGTAATCCGTTGCTTGAACAGAATCAGCATGGCTTATCACATTCTGTTGCGCTTTCAGCACCGTACCGTATGCATAAATTATGATAAAATCATACGGCTGATTTACTGTAAACTGACACGCAATACCTGGCTCACTGATTGCATCAGAACAGCTTAACAGCGTGATTTCTACCCCATTGAAAGTTTGCCGATGGTGAGACAGCTCCAAGGGTGGATTGGGCGATTGAACTCGATCTTCAGAAAGTTTCGATAACTGTTGTTCTAACTGCACAATTTTATCTTTTAAGGCTTGATTTTCAGGATACAGTGAATTATTTACTGCTTCCATGATATAAGGCTGTACAAGAAATCCGACGACGATGCCGGTGATGATGCCGACTATAAACGCTACCCAAGCGGATGCTTTTTCAAAATTTAGTGTAATCATGATTATAGATGTCCAAGATAAATCTTGGACTCCTCTTTTAGCAATATGAATAAATTAATCCAAATAATAGTATTACTAGCAATAAACAATTTGTCTATCGCCGCGCCCATCCAAGTCGATATTAAATATTTATATTATCGCAACGGCTGGGATAATTACAAGACACTCAAAAATGGCAGCGTTTTATATCGGGAAAAAGACTTTATAAAGATCATCTTTACCCCCTCACAACGCGCCTACGTTTACATCTTTGCCAAAGGCTCATCGGGTAACATCTATCGGATTTTTCCCATGCAAACCTTCAAAGGCAAAATCGTCAACAACTTCAACCCGGTATTAGGCGGCGTGGACTACCACATCCCCAAAAAAGACAAAGCGTTTAGTCTGGGCGGCTCGCCAGGCAAAGAGACACTATATTTCATAGTGTCCAAACAACCAGACGTTGAACTAGAAAGCCGATACAACCAAATTTTATACGCTCGCAGCATCAAAACTCAAGCGAGTGAAAGTAAAACAGAAATAGTAGCCTCTCGTGCCATTGAAGAAGAAGTGCTAAGCCGAGACATTACTGACATTGTTTATGATCCCCTGCCTGAACGAAAGTCAAGCCCTGTTTATGAGATCAACGAAGCAGGCAAACAATTCACTGTGATACGTGATCGCCTATTAAGTTGCGACGGCTGTGTGAGTCGGGTGAGTTATGAATTGAGGTAAAGGAAAGCATATCGTGCCCGCCCCTACGTTGCCTCGAAAATGACTTATGAATTAAATTCGTTTATTTCATAATTAGTTGTACTAATGTCTTGTGAACAAGTATATTTGCATAGGTTTATCACTTAGGAACGTGCATAAAATAATTTAGTCAACTTCAAAACCAGACCGGTTAAAAACAAAACCTGCTAGGTCAAAGTCAAATTTAGGTCTGGTTATGCCTTTGACCAGACCTGGCAGGCTGATCATAACAAAACCTGCCAGGTCAAAGTCAAATTTAGGTCTGGTTATGCCTTTGACCTGCCAGGTTTGGTTTTAACCTGGCAGGTCTTGTTTTGACTTTGGTTTTGACTTGAAGAAGTTATTTCATGCGCGATCCTTAAACGAGTTTGAATGAAAATACAACTAATATCGATCTAAACTCATTCTGGGTTAATTTTAATTCGTTTATTTATCAATTATTTGTTCTATATAGAACAAAAATGGCATTAAATTTGCAATGAATTAAAGCCTTCGATTGAAATTAAAGGAACCACTAACATGAAACCCAAAATCTTGGGAGTGCTATTTCCACTCCTACTACTTTCCCTAACCACCTGTGAGTCCGACTCCAGTGCGATTAGCACCTCTAACCACGCTGGCAAAAAAATTGCCCTTGTCATAGGCAATTGGGCTTATCAGTTTAAACCCCTAGAGAATCCTCAAAACGATGCGCGGGATATGGCGCAACTGCTTAGTAAACAACTAGGCTTTGAAGTGATCCACAAGGAAAATCTGAGCTTTGAGCAAATGCAAGACGAAGTGCTCAAATTCAAACTTAAGCTCAAAGGGCAAGTCGGTTTATTCTACTTTGCCGGACATGGTTTAGAGGTGGAAGGAAAAAACTACTTATTACCACTGCTGATCAAACCGCTAAACAGTTAGCATTAAACACCAAAACCAAATTAGTCAAAAAATTCAATCTTGACATACAATAATTGTTTGTAGTATTATTAGTTTTGAACTTATATATAATTAACATAAGATTAGCCTCAAAATCTGTGTAGGGGCGGGCAACCACAAGGGATTGCCCCACCTCGGGTGGTTGCCCTTTAATTATATATATAAATAGAATTACCGATATCCAAGGTAATAACAAAGGTGATAGATGGTTTATCACCTCAGGGAGCTTACTCCTTAGACATAGACCATGCCACGCCGGTTTTGTGGTTTTGGCGTTTTAAAGTAAGAGAAATACTCCGAGTGGACAATTCATAATTGCACTGATGCTTATGTTTATGCGGCACCAGTGGGAAATTTTAAGCCAAATAAATTGGGCTTATATGACATATTGGGAAATTTATGGGAATGGACATGCTCTAAATATGAAAGTAAATATGATGGTCAAGAACTGCGCTGTGCAAAAAATATTAATAAAAACCAAAAATTGTCCATGCGCGGCGGCTCCTGGTTCGACGACGCGATAAGGATGCGCTCGGCGGGCCGCAGCAAGGCGAAGCCGTCCAACCGCTACGTCGATGTGGGCTTGCGGCTCGCCAGGCTATAACTACAGTGAGTAGTTGGGTGTTTTGACTTCTCCCTGCCGTTTGACTAATCCCTATCAAATAGCAGTGCGTTAGCCAAGATAAATCTTGGACTCCGAATCATCCGTCATTAGGTTTTCGGAGTCCAAGATTTATCTTGGCTGTCCGTTTAATGGGGGCAAGCTTTTTCCCCAAATAAGTATCCTCATTCAGAAATATCCTTCATAAGTTCAGCTACGCTGCCTTTTCTAACTTCGCCTCTGGCATATTCTTGTCTGGCTTCTTTAATGCGTTTTGTGAGCAATTGTTGTCTACGTGCTATTAACCTCAATGCCATTAAGTTAAGGGCAACCATAAAGGATTGCCCCTACCTTCAATGCCATTTTTCGTAGGGGCGGGCAACCACAAGGGATTGCCCCACCTCGGGTGGTTGCCCTTAACTTAATGGCATTGGCTATTAACCTGCGTCGAATAATATCCAGCTGGTTCTCTTGTTGAAATTCAAAATTGGGTTGACTTTCACTGTTTAAATAGAATATATTGAGCAGATTTTGGAGTCCAAGATTTATCTTGGCCCGTGAATACCAAAGGAGCCACTAACATAACATGAAATCTCTCTTTTCCAAAATATGGCGAGTGGCACATTGGTCACTCCTACTACTTTCTCTGACAGCCTGTGAGTCAGACTCTCCACCTAGCAGAGCGCATAACGACGATGCACCATCTCATGTGACTAACGATCACTACACCGGCAAAAAAATTGCCCTTGTCATAGGCAATTGGGCATATCGGTTTAAACCCCTCAATAATCCCAAAAACGATGCGCGGAAAATGGCGCAACAGCTTAGTCAATTAGGCTTTGAAGTGATCCACAAGGAAAATCTGAGCTTTGAAGAAATGCAAGATGAGGTGATTCAATTCAAACTTAAGCTCAGGAAAAGAGGGCAAGTTGGTTTATTCTACTTTGCCGGACATGGTTTAGAGGTGGATGGAAAAAACTACTTACTGCCAACCGATCTGCGTGTGCCGGAGACGCAATTAATCAAAAGTGAATCCATCAAAGCCCAATGGGTAGTTGATGTGATGGAACACGCCGGCAGCCAAATCAACATTGTCATATTGGATGCCTGTCACACATTTCCGCGACCAGATAAACCCCATGTGACTTGTGAAAAATATGGTTTAGCCGCCATGAATGCCCCCAAGGGAACTTTTATTAGTTTCGCCACTGGTCCTGGTCAAAGTACGCCTGATGGCAAAAAGGGTACTAATGGTCTATACACCGGCCATTTATTGAAGTTTATGCGACAACCGGGGTTAACCATAGAAGAGGTGTTTAAAAAAACCCGACAACAAGTGGCTCGGGAGACTCGTAACAAACAAGTGCCACCGGTATTTAGTTCTCTGATTGATGATTTTTGTTTAGTGTCTTGTGCCAATCAAGCCCAAGCTCAATTGGAAGCCTTAAAAAATCAGCCAAAGCCGGTTATTCCTCAACCTTCACAACCCGATAATGCTCCTTTTGCGCTGGGCAAAGTCTTTCGTGATCGTTTAGCTGATGGCAGTTTTGGCCCAGAGATGGTGTGGATTCCCGCCGGTTCATTTCGTATGGGTGATATTCAGAGCGGTGGAGATGAAGATGAGAAGCCGGTGCATCGGGTATCGGTGGAGCGGTTTGCTATGGGTAAATATGAAGTAACGGTAGGAGAATTTGAGAAGTTTGTGAAGGCGACGAAGTATAAGACGGATGCGGAAAAACAAGGGAATTGTTGGACTTGGGATGATAAGAAATGGAAACAGGAGAAAGGTGCAAACTGGCGTAATCCTAAGTTTTCTCAATCAGATAAGCATCCGGTGGCGTGTGTGAGTTGGAATGATGGAATTGCTTATGCGAAATGGCTCAGTCAGCAAACTGGAAAAACTTATCGTTTACCAACCGAAGCCGAGTGGGAATATGCGGCACGGGCGGGGACAGAAACTAAATATTGGTGGGGAAATGAGGTAGGTTCTAATAATGCGAATTGTTGGAATGGCTATTGTAAAGACAGTTTTGAATATACCGCCCCGGTAGGATCTTTTGCCCCAAATCCTTTTAAGTTGTACGACATGCTGGGAAATTTATGGGAATGGACATGCTCTGAATTTGAAAGTCAATATAGTGGTAAAGAACAGCGGTGTGCAAAAAAGGTGACTAAAAACAGCAGTTTTTCGTTGCGCGGCGGCTCATGGTTCAACGGCGCGGCGTGGATGCGCTCGGCGAACCGCTACGGTAGGGGGGCGGCGAACCGCGATGATTATGTGGGATTGCGGGTTGCTAAGAAGCCAAGATAAATCTTGGACTCCTGAGTCAATGAATAAGAGGAGTTCGACGCGGAGCGTCGAGGCAGGCATTCCCACGAGAAAACATAGGAGATGATATATGACTTGTCCGGCTTGTGATCGTTATGTAACAATTGAAGATTGGACTGATGATGAACCTTTTAATTGCCCTCATTGTAATACCTTGCTCAAATTAGTGACAGATGAAGGTGGTTATTGTGGTGCGAGTGAGAAATATCTCGAAATTCATGAGGAAGATTAAAATAGCCTAACCTTGTGTCATGTTTCGATTGGGAACTTAACGGCTTCTGACTATGCGCTTATATTCTCGTTCCCACGCTCTGCGTCAATGCCATTAAGTTAAGACAAACCTGACAGGTGTCAAAAACCTGTCAGGTGAATTTTTCCTTTAATTTACAACGACCTGCCATGTTTTGGATACCTGGCAGGTCTTATTTGGCGGCTTAACTTAATGGCATTGACGCTCTGCGTGGGAATGCCTGCATGGACGCGGAGCGTCCTGCAAAAAAACTGTCTTCAAAAAAAAATTGGTTTTTGCGGAGGTGTTCGACGCGTCGAGGCAGGCATTCCCACGCAGAGCGTCAATGCCATTAAGTTAAGGACAACTGATTGATTTTATTGGAGAGAAGACGTAAAAATCCGATTTTTAACTTCGCCAATCTACGTCAAAAAAATCCGATTTTTTCAAAAAATAGGATTTTTAATTGATCCAGTTAGTGGTAAGAGTTTAGACAATGCTACTATCGTCATCGAAGACAATGAACCGGCAGACTGCGCGGTTATTACTGAAATCCCATCTACGGAGTGTGGAGCAATTTGGAGTCTCTCAGGCTGTATTCCAACCAACTCACCGGCTCAATCCCAAGTGAATTGGCAAATTTGAGCGATTTGGACTATCTCTCTCTGTCTTCCAACGAACTCTGCGGAGAAATCCCATCAGAATTAAAAAACCTATCCTTGATACGCTTACCTGATCAATACGGAGCTAAATTAAAATTAGACAACAACCACCTAACCGCATCAGACTCCGAACTGATCGTATGGCTTGATAGCCACAACCCCGGTTGGGATACCACACAAACAGCTTGTCCTATTGCAACATTGCAATTTTCCTCAACAACATACAGCGTAGCCGAAAACGACGGACAAGCAACCATCACCGTCACCCGCCTCGGCGCCAATAACGGAGCCATATCAGCAAACTATGCCACCAGCTCCGGCAACGATTACACCCAAACCACAGGGACATTATCTTGGGCAGATGGTGACTCAGCTGATAAAACCTTCACAATAACTATTATTGATGATGGCGATTCTGAAGGTCCTGCAACGAAGTAACGGAGCTTGCGACGTTCAACTTTCACAGTCACACTAAGTAATCCGGTTAGCGGAGAAAATTTAGACAATGCCACCGTCACTATTACCGATGATGACGCGACTTTCGTCACCCTAGCCGATTTCACAGCGACGGCTAATGAAACGGGGATACTCTTAGAATGGCAAACCGCTACTGAATTTGATAATGCCGGATTTCATCTATGGCGAGCCACTGGCGAAGGCTGGAAATCTGGTGATTATTCAACAGTCATAAGGTTAACAGAACAACTCATCGCAGCCCAAGGCAACTCTAGCGCCTATTCTTATAGAGACACTGATGTTGAATCTGGCATCACTTACTATTATGGCTTAGAGGATATTGACTTAAATGGTCAAAGTACCTTCCATTGGGACTTGATAGATTCGACGATGGCAAGGTAGGGTTTATATTTCCGTCCAAAATTTATTTTGGACGAGCACGAGCCCAAGATAAGTTATTGAGGCTTGCGCGGAAATAGGAGTCCAAAATTTATTTTGGACGAGCCGTCCAAGATAAATCTTGGACTCCTAAAAACGATATGGCATTGACGCGCCAGAGGGCACCAATTAAGTCCGTAGGGAGCACAATATCCCGAGTTAATAATTCAACGACAAATTGACATTCTACTGTCACTATTTAGTACAACTAATATCTAAACGAATTGAATTATGGTGAATTTTAATTCGTTTATTGAACAATGAGTTGTACTAAATAGACACGAGATGGCATTGGATTTGCCTCTCCGTCCAGCAGCCTAAATAAAACAAAAAACTTCAAAGAAATCCTATTTTTTAAAAAAATAGGATTTCTAAAAACGCCTGTGCCTGCCACAGACACGCCGGATAATATATATCGTAGTTGCCATTAATAACTTTTATTACAAGTCACAATTTTTTGTCTATACTTATAATATCGGCGGCAAGTGAATATATTATCTCCGTCATTGTTAGATAAGGGAAAATATTATGTTAAAAAGTCAGATTTATATTTCATTGTTATTATTCGTTTTAATGTCACCTTTGGCACAGGCTGCTACTGACTGCGCGGCTGTTACTGAAATCCCATCGACGGAGTGTGAGGCACTTGTCGCTCTTTATGAGAGTACTGATGGTGCTAATTGGAAGAAGAATAGGGGGTGGAATGTGACGGATATGCCTTGTAGTTGGTATGGCGTTTCATGTGGCGGGGAACATGTATCGAAGCTCTATCTGTATAACAACCAACTCACCGGCTCAATCCCAACTGAATTGAGCAATTTGAGCAATTTGACGGGGCTTTCTCTGTATAACAACCAACTCACCGGCTCAATCCCAACTGAATTGGGCAATTTGAGCAATTTGGAGTCTCTCTTTCTGGGTGGCAACCAACTCACCGGCTCAATCCCAAGAGAATTGGGCAATTTGACCTATTTGGAGGATCTCGGTTTGTCTTCCAACGAACTCACCGGCTCAATCCCAACTGAATTGGGCAACACGAGTTTAAACATTCTCGATCTGTCTTCTAACAAACTCACCGGCACAATCCCAAGTGAATTGGGCAATTTGACAGGTTTGGGCTGGTTCTTTCTGTCTGACAACCAACTCACCGGCCCAATCCCAAGTGAATTGGGCAAGTTGCTCGGGTTGGGGGAGCTCGGGCTGGACAACAACTCACTCTGCGGAGAAATCCCAGTTGAATTGAAAAACCTGTCTAATATATATAAATTAAAATTAGACAACAACCACCTAACCGCTTATGATGAAGAACTAATTGCTTGGCTTGACAGCCACAACCCCGGTTGGGATACCACACAAACATCTTGTTCTGGATTTTTTAACACACCTATCGTTAGAGTAGCTGAAAATGACGGTACCGCCACTCTCACTGTTCAGAGAAATGGCGATACAAGTGGAGCACTGGAAATAGACTATGCCACGACAGATGTTAGTGCCGTGCAAGGACATGATTATATCGGAGCCACAGGCACTCTATATTGGGCAGATGGTGACTCAACTGACAAATCCTTCACAATCACTATTATTGATGACAGCAATTCTGAAACTAACGAAACTTTTATAGTCACCCTAAGCCTGCCGATTAGTGGGGAGAGTTTAGACAATGCTACTGTCGTCATTAAAGACAATGATCCGGTTGACTGCGCGGCTGTTACTGAAATTCCATATGTGGAGTGTGAGGCACTTGTCGCTCTTTATAATAGTACTGGTGGTGCTAATTGGTGGAATAACGCCGGGTGGAATGTGACGAATACGCCTTGTAGTTGGTATGGCGTTTCATGTAGCGGGGGACATGTATCGGAGCTCAATCTGGATTACAACCAACTCACCGGCTCAATCCCAAGTGAATTGGGTAATTTGAGCAATTTGAGGGAACTCAGGCTGTCTCAGAACCAACTCACCGGCTCAATCCCAAGTGAATTGGGTAATTTGAGCAATTTGAGGGAACTCAGGCTGTCTCACAACCAACTCACCGGCTCAATCCCAAGTGAATTGGGTAATTTGAGCAATTTGAGGGAACTCAGGCTGTCTTACAACCAACTCACCGGCTCAATCCCAAGTGAATTGGGCAATTTGACCGAGTTGAAGAGGCTCTCTCTGTATAACAACCAACTCACCGGCTCAATCCCAAGT
>JBDLJY010000263.1:0-9217 GCA_039714115.1 Pseudomonadota bacterium
ATAATATCACCTGCAATTGCGCCTATCATTTTTTTTGTCCTCGATGTTCAAGTTTTGTAAGACCATTGTAACGCAGTCTCTTGCCTTATTCAAACCAACAAAGATTACCATGAGCCAAACAACAGGGATTAGTTTTTTATCGTCTCGACGCGCACCCTGAGCGGCCTGTAAACACGGGACGCTGGCGCGTGGGAACCCGAAAAGCGGCAATTCTAGTTCTTTAATGGATTTAAACCCTTTTAAGATTAGACGTGATAGCATTTTAATTATCCGTTGATGGGCGCAAGTTGTTCGTTTGATAAAGCGTATTGACCACGACGTATGCGAACTAATAGTCCTTTTTTTGTTAAAACAGATAACATCTGTCTTATAGCACCAACTTTCCTGCCTAAATTTTCTGCGATTTTTGCAATAACGCCACGCCCCCATGCTTTTATCTTGTTTACTTGAGTTAATAATTCTTGTCTTTTCGGGGTAATTTTAACCGTTTTAAGTTCTTTTTTTGGCTCCGCTGCAACATTGGTCTCTAGTTGTGGTATGCTCTTAGCAGGTGTTTCGGATTCAAAAAAATCTAATTGATCTGTGTAATATAGATTTTTCAGACATTTGTAAACTTCATTCAAGGATTTGCCTAAGACAATTATTTCGCCGTTATCCAAACATAAACAGTATGTTTTTTCTTTTGGTTCGACTGGAAAGGCATAATAACCAATAATGCCCGGCTTACTGAAATTATGCCGATATTCTTCGGTTAATATTTCATGTCGATAAAATCTTTTTGGGTTGTGGCTTTCGCTCGCTGATAACATTTCACACCTCACTAATTTAATTAATTGATTTTAGCCGTTAAAGTTATCAATTCACGCTAAACTTGTCAAGCTTTTTTTTTCGCCCAAAATAAATTTTGGACTCCTAACTGCCCTACAATATCTAGGTCCCTCCTAAAGGATACCGTTTAGGGGTTGAATTGTGACAACTGAGCCTCAAATTTAGATAAACGGTATGTGGCGCTAATACCGCTATCCGACCAAAACAGGAGTTTGATACTATGTCGTACAGTGATTTTAAAACATTCGATCAGATCAAAAGTAAACTTGGTATTGATGTCAAATCAGGTGGCTCATTATTTTAAAATACGAAAAATGCTAAAGCAAGCGAACTATTGAGTAATGTACTCGATGAAAACCTTTCTCTGGCATTAAATATTAATACCGAAAAAGCCCGTTCTGAATTAATTATTGCTCCTGTTCTGGTTGAAGTAAGAAAACTCCTTGATCGAAAAATTAGCTTATTTTCTGGATATTTCAGATTATTTTTCATATCGTATAGATGATGGTTGTATTAAGCCTTCTGAAAAGGATCGTTCTAAGGCTGTTTATATGATTGATTTGTTGAATTTGGATAATCCGTATTTGAATAACGGGCGTAGAAATGCTAAGAAGGCGTTATTGAAAGTCGTACAGAAATCTTTTCAAGATAAACAAGGGGCAATAAAGGTTTTTAAGCAATTGCTCAATTCTAATCCTCCTCCGGCTTTTGTTAGTTATCTTCGTTATTATTTTTATCATTCATACAAATGACGGTGGCATCTTAAGACCTTATGTCATAGAGGGGGATTTGGCAAAGGCAATAATGTATTTTAAATAGGCAACCAGTGGAACCCGTTCTGAAACCATTGATTAGGTTAAGGACAAATTGAGATATAAGTCCGTTTGTGTGGGCTTGACTGTTGTTTCGGGAATGGAGCGGAGCGGATTTCCCGAAACATCATTTAATGCTGTTGATACAATAAATCAAAATCTTACCTATGTCATTTTCAACTTTAGCCAAGATAAATCTTGGACTCCTTATTCATCTTATGTTTATCCGTTCTTTCCGCACAAATCCGTTGTACTAGACTTTGAAGTTTTGAGGATTAATTTGTCTAGCGTCGAAAGGTGAGCCGGTAAGGCTAATGCCATGCGCCCAAGATAAATCTTGGACTCCTAACGGCTCCTGAAACGTTGCGGAGAGAGTACAATATCCGAACGTTGCTGAGCAGATTGCAAACCTGCGTGGCGACATAGAGAAACTTTACTAAAAAAGGTAATTGAAGAGATGACTAACTTTGATTTGAAATCTAAGTATAATGTTTCGGGATATTCAGACAATTCTTCTTCTCATTCTAACCAGTTATACGCTATTCTCAAAAAATTGGATCAGGGAAAGCGTTTGGAACCTGAAGAGTTTACTTGGCTATATTGTGAGAAGTTGTTCAAACGTGAGGGTGATATTTTTATCGCTTATCACGAAATCGAGGCGACTTTTTATGAACGGGTGTATAAACGTACTGGAAATAAATGGAATTTAGCTAATGCTAGTAGTCATTGGCGTAGTGCTGATCAAGCGGAACGTGCATTAAAATTGACAGATAATCTGAAGTTTGATGAGATTGAGAGTAATAAGTTGAAGTCGGCTTTGTCAACGACGAGAGGGGGGGCTTTCCGAGATATGGATAAACTTGACGAAGCTGAATATTGTGCGTTACAGGCGATAGAGTATTTCTCTAGTAGTCATTACCCTTATACGTTGATGGGTGCTTTGTGTTATCAAAGGAGAGAATACGGAGAAGGGGATAGATGGTTTCGTAAGGCGATTAAACGTGGTGCTTCGCCTAGAGATCAAGATGCTGAAATTAAGCGCGTTATTAAACAGGCTGATAAGGTAGAACGCAGAAACATTCTGGCGCATATACTGAAAACTGATTCGCAGCGGTATAAGTGGGCGAAGAAATTCATTGAGGCTATAGAAAAAAAAAGGTGAGCCGGTAAGGCTAATGCCATGCGCCCAAGATAAATCTTGGACTCCTAACGGCTCCTGAAACGTTACGGAGCAGGTTGCAAACCTGCTCCAGCAGAGGACAATCTTGGAGTCCAAGATTTATCTTGGGCCTATTTTCCGAGTTGTACTAAATTAATTTAAAAGAGTGCCATTATGCAAAAATAAATAATAAAAGTCTAGACTTATTTATCGGCCAGCCAAAGAATAGCAAGCTATCTAATTGATTTATAGAGAATAAAACCCTACGCTTGCTACGAACCGTTTTACATGAGTACAGAAAACATAAGTACAGGACTAATGATTTGGGGATTGGGCTATTTATAGTCTGTCCGTTGGGTTGCTTTTAGGAGTCCAAGATTTATCTTGGCTAGGGTTTGGGCAACCATAAAGGATTGCCCCTACGATAATTCTTCCATAACACTTTGAAAAGCAGTCATATCTTCAGACTGAACCGCCGCCGCTAATAATTTTTTCAACTGGGCTTCGTCGGTGACATTTAACAAATCCTGTTCGACTTGTCGATAAAGGGAAGAAGGCGGATCAAAACGCAAAACGAGCACATCTAAAAGAGCATGACGACGTGCGATGAGTTCAGTCTGTGTAACTTGTTTCAACTCATCAGGCACTGGGAGGCGACTAGGAGCCGGAAAGTGGGTACAAACAATATAAGTATAGATTCGCCGACTCTTGAGATCATCTTCAAAATAGAGTTCATCATCATCTGTATGCAGATTGCTAAACACTACATAATAACCTTCATCCAAACTTTCAGACTTGAGATATTCAGCCAATTGTCCTTTACCCTTTTTAAAACGGGTATTATCGCTAAAGATTTTAGTTTCAATAATATAGCGGCGATTTTTATAAACAATTAAAATATCCGTTCGTCCAGCACCAGAAGGAACCTCAATAAAAGTCTGTCCATCTAGGGCTTCAATAAAAAAGTTAATAAAACCATCTAAGGAATAATGCCAAGCCGCCTCTTTCAGGTTTTCGGTATCAAAGGCTTTGAATCCTCGTCTCCGTACATATTGCCGGTATTTGTTGAGAATGGCGTGGATATTTAAGCCTCCATCTTTTAGATATTCATCAAAGCTGTCATTGACTTTGAGTCCATAATGTCTAGTTTCCCCATTGGACTCTGGACGAAATGCCGTGATAACACACTTACTATATAACGGCACCAATATTCCCACATAACCATCTATGTTATCTATGACACCATTAGCTTGCAAATAAGCGATGTCTTTAGTATAGACATTGAATTTGATGGGCAGTTCACCAAATAGTAAGCGGCACATAAATGCCTTTTTCTCTTCAGCCTTTTGGATAATATTCAGGATGTTTTTATTATGTTTTAACATTAAGAAATCATTCAATGTCAATAAAAAATCATCCATTGTCACAGTGCGACTCTTATTGTTTTTCAGCATCTGTACGATAAGCCCACAAACGAGTCCAGGTTGACCCTTGGTATTATCATAAATGGCCTTTATCACTCCATCTTCAAATCTTTGGCCAGATTCTACCACATATTGCTCAATCAATAGATTGACTTCGGCTGGAGTAAAATAGGAAATTTTTAACTCTTCTGCCACATTGAAGGGTGATGCACTGGACATGATGAGTTCTGCGATTGTACTCACGCCGACAAGGATCAAGGAATGGAGGGCATGATATTTTTTTTGATGATACATTTGCCGAAATGTATGCATAAGCTCGCTTAAGACTGAATCAGGTATGCCTTCAAATTCATCGATGACAAGAACAACAGATTGTGTCCTGATCTTTTCAAACAATTCAACCAGTTCAACCTGATTTGTAATGGTTTGTTTTAATTGAATTTGATGTTCTGCTAGTTCTTGATGAAGCTGATTATTTAAATCTTGGTAAAAAAACTCTCTTGTCACCGTCTTCAATTTCTCAAAACTAATCCAAATTGGGGTAAAACCTTCCTCCTTATTTGATAGTGTCTCAAGTAAGAGTTGAAAATAAGTCGTCTTCCCAGTTTGTCTGGGTGCAAAAAGGGTAAAATACCGTCCTTTTCGCACTTTTTCTTGACCTTCTGCAATTAATGCTTCACGCATTACGGTATAATGTAGCGCCGGATTACACGGTCCTGAAGTGTTAAATTCTCGCATGAAAATCGTCTCCTTTGTAAGGCGTTAGGAGTCCAAGATTTATCTTGGACTTATTAAGCTGAGGTGGATTATATCATAACACTTTGCCCACCCCGCCCAAAATAATTTTTGGACTCCAAGAACCGTTAATTCGCTTGGAGTCCAAAATTTATTTTGGACGAGTGGCAAACCATTTATACAAAGCGGGAATCACTAACAAGGTTAACACGGTGGAAGTGATTAATCCGCCAAGCACGACGGTGGCTAATGGACGTTGCACTTCGCTGCCCGTGCCTGTTGAATATAATAAGGGTAATAAGCCCAATGCCGTTGTTAATGCCGTCATCAATACTGGACGCAGACGTAGGCAGGCTCCTTTTATCGCCGCTTCGTCTAAGGGTAAACCTTCACAAACCAGTTGATTTAAATACGTCACCAGTACCATGCCATTACCTAAGGCTATCCCAAATAACGCTATAAAGCCTACCGATGACGGCACCGACAAATTTTCTCCCGCTATCCATAATGCTACAATTCCGCCCACCAGTGCTAAGGGTATGTTGAGAAAAATCAGAATGGCGTTTTTCAGTGAATTGAAACTGGAAAATAGCAGTATAAAGATCATTAGTAAGGTGATTGGTACAACAACCGCTAAGCGTTTATTAGCTTCCTGTTGTAAACGAAATTGTCCTCCCCATGTCATTAAATAACCGGGGGGTAATGTCACTTTAGCAGCAATAGCTTGTTGTGCTGCCTCTACAAAGGAACCAATGTCTCGCTCAACCACGTTGGCTTGAATGGTAATAAAACGCTGGTTGTTTTCGCGGGTGATTTGCCGAGAGCTGACAATCTCTTCAATATCAATTAATTGAATCAGCGGCACCCGGATACCAGTGTCAGATTGTATGATAATTTTTTCGATAGCTGCTTTCGTGTTGCGATATTCGGGCGGGTAGCGCACTAGAATGTTAAAACGCTGCGTACCTTCAAAAATAAAGCCCGCTTGAGCACCACCCACCGCCGCTTGAATGACGGATTGAACTTCAGACACGTTAAGCCCATAGCGAGCAATGGCTTGTCGATTCAGCTTAATCAAGAGTTGCGGCGCACCGATAACTTGATCCACTTGAATATCTGCCGCGCCGGGGACTTGTTGCACTACAGCGGCAATTTCTTCAGCCTTAGCTTTCAGCATCGAAAGTTGTGCATCTGCAAACAGTTTAATCGCCAATTCAGCACGCACCCCTTCCAATAGCTCATCAATCGTCGCGGCAATCGGTTGGGTAAAATTTAGCGTCACTCCGGTGATTTCGCCTAATTCTTGACGTATCTGTGCCAGTAAGGCTTCTTGTGAATTAACACGCCATTGTTCTTTAGGTTTCAGCAGAATAAACATTTCTGCACTGTTGACTGGATCGGTATGAGCGCCTATTTCGCCGCGCCCAATCCGCGATACCACTTCGGTAATTTCTGGGATTTTGAGTAATTGCTTTTCTACCATCATGGTAAGACGCTGACTTTCAGTGAGCGCAATCGACGGTGCCATGGTGAGCCGCAGCATTATCGTTCCTTCTTGTAAAGTCGGAGTGAATTCTGAACCTAAACGTGGAAAAATGATGAGCCCTACCACAATTAGACTGAGTGCTAAACTCACCGCTAAGAAACGCAAACGAATAAACAGTGCTATAATTGGTTTATAAATAGTGATGAGTATCCGCAGTAGTAAGCCACCTTTTTGCGGTTGGTTTGGCTGCCGCATGAGTAAATGAGATAAGACGGGTGCCAGTAACATGGCAAACATGAGCGATCCAAACATAGACAAAGCTACTGTATAGGCTAAGGGGCGAAAGGTTTTACCTTCGACACCTTGCAGCGTAAACAAAGGTAAAAACACTACGATAACAATGGTAACGGCAAATAAAATCGGACGACTCACTTCTTGACAGGCTGCTAACACTATTTGCCGTCGTGATGCATTCGGCGGTGATTGACGCAGTAGGCGTTCAACATTTTCAACAATAACAATCGTTCCATCGACTATCATGCCAATGGCTATGGCTAAACCGCCAAAAGACATTAGGTTGGCGGAAATCCCAAAATAGTTCATGCCAAGCATGGCAAATAGGACGGAAAAGGGGATGGAAAATGCAACGACTATGCTGGTGCGAAAACCGCCTAGAAATATCATGAGGATAATGATCACTAGGGCAATGCCTTGCAACAGGGCATCGGTGACGGTTTTAACACTCGCTTGTACTAAGGTTTTCTGTTCATAATAAGAGATGATTTTAAAGCCAGCCGGCAAAATGCCATTGATTTCTTTAATCTTTTTTTCAACCCGTTCAATCACGGTAGATGAGTTGGTGCCAAATAGTTTGATAACCATGCCTGCCACTACTTCTTCTTCACCGTTGCGGGTTTGTAAGCCTCGTCTGACGGCTCCGCCGACTTTAATATCGGCTAATTGTTGCAAATAAACCGGAGTACCTTGTTCAGAGGTAATGACAATTTGGTTTAAATCTTCAATCTTGTCTACTAATCCCACGGAACGCACCACGAGTTCTTCACGGTTTTTTTCAATAAACTGTGCGCCGACATTTAAGTTGTTGGCTTTAATTTTTTCGATAACGTCTTTGAGGGGGATGTTGTAGCGTAATAGCGCGTCGGGACGAATCATTATATGATATTGTTTTACATACCCACCAATCCCTAACACTTCTGTGACACCGGGTACTGTTTGTAGGTTAAATTTCACAATACGGTCATGGATGGTGCGTAATTCTTCAAGGCTGCGCTGCCCTGTCTCATCGTGCAGGTAATAAAACAGTATCAAACCCATGCCGGTTGAAATTGGCCCTAATTTGGGATCACCAAAACCGTCGGGAATTTCATCTCTGGCTTCTTGTAGGCGTTCATTAACGAGTTGGCGGGCAAAATAAATATCCATGCCATCTTCAAAATAGACATTAACCACCGATAAGCCAAAATTGGAAACGGAGCGAATTTTATCGACCCCGGGTAAGCCATTCATAGCGGTTTCAACGGGATAGGTGACATATTTCTCGATTTCCTCCGGGGCAAGTCCATCTGTCTCGGTAAAAATCTGGACGAGATTGGGCGAGACATCGGGGAAGGCGTCTAGTGGTAGTTGTCGGTAGCTGTAATACCCGGATACCATGATTAATATGGCAAAAGCGAGCATTAATAATTTATGTTTTAGGACGAATGATGTCATTGTTCTTTTTTTTATAAACGTTAGTACAGCGGATTTACGGAAATAAAAAAAAATCAGATTTTTTCATTTCAAAAAATCTGATTTTTGGTTATTTTATGGACGGGGTTGCAAACCTGCTCCGGCAGCAATGCCATTAAGTTAAGACAAACCTGACAGGTGTAAAAAACATGTCAGGTTAATTTTTACCTTAACTTACAACGACCTGCCAGGTTTTGGAAACCTGGCAGGTCTTCTTTTGGGGGCTTAACTTAATGGCATTGGCTCCGGCAGAAGGTAGGCGATTTATCGCCTATTCGCGTGATAATCAATAATGGCTTGTCTGCCTTGTTTGATGATTTCCACCGGCGGAGTTTTAAAGGGATTGTCTGTGACGTGGATGCCTTCTTTATACCACTCAGTATCCCATTTTACCTCTAAATTTAAATCTAAAAGTGCTTTAGGAAACTGGCTTAATTGGTTTTCATGTAAAGAAAGCACAGCTAAGTTTTGCAGTTTGGCTATCTCCGGCGGCAAGTCGCTTAACTGGTTTATACCTAAAGAAAGCACAGCTAAGTTTTGCAGTTTGGCTATCTCCGGCGGTAAGTTGCTTAACTGGTTTTTACCTAAATAAAGCACAATTAAGTTTTGCAGATTGACTATCTCCGGCGGCAAGTTGCTTAACTGGTTATTTGACAAATTAAGCCCAGTTAACTTTTGCAGATTGACTATCTCCGGCGGCAAGTCGCTTAACCGATTGTTCTCTAAATAAAGCACAGCTAAGTTTTGCAGTTTGGCTATCTCCGGCGGTAAGTTGCTTAACTGGTTCTTACCTAAATAAAGCTCAGTTAAGTTTTGCAGTTTGACGATCTCCGGCGGTAACTTTTTTAAGTCACAGGCAAATAAATTTAACTCTGTGACTTGATTATGCTCATTCTGCACATAGCCTACTGTGAACAATTCAGTCTCATCTAGTTTTTCTAGCTTTCTACCGATTGATTGTTCTAATTGACTGATAATGTCTAAATCAGTTTTTGACATTTGTTTTTCTTTTGAAGTTATTAAC
>JBDLJY010000264.1:0-9192 GCA_039714115.1 Pseudomonadota bacterium
AATTTGTATCTATTTGATTCTGGTGGACAATATTTGGAGGGTACGACGGATGTGACTCGAACTGTGGCTATCGGTACGCCGACATTTGAGCATAAACAATTTCAAAAATACCGAATAATGTGGCACTCAAGCCGGGTATGATTATTTCTAATGAGCCTGGTTATTATAAGGAGGGTGCTTATGGTATTCGGATTGAAAATCTGCTCACCGTGACGGAGGCGGAAGTTATTGAGGGTGGAGAGCTTCCGATGATGGGCTTTGAGGTTTTAACGCTTGCGCCTATTGATCTGAATTTGGTGGAACCGAGTTTGTTAAGTGAGGATGAGATTGTTTGGTTAAATGGGTATCATAAGAGGGTTTTTGAGGAAATTGGGCCGGCGTTGGAAGCGCGTGGTTGGTTGGCGCAAGTCACTCGGGCTATATAGTCAAATAACATCTGTGTATTTCACTTGGACTGCGATTGTTTTGTGTGGTATTATTTTTATATTTTTTAATTCAAGACATTGATGTTCAGGAAAAAGTATTTATAAAACAACCAACTATAAAGAGGAAATAACCTTATGTTACTAGAAGTAGGTTTTTTAGTTTCTGCTTATATTGGAAAGCGCAGGCTTGACAAACGTCGTCACAAAAATCATATGCTTCAATATGATTCTCAAAAAGAGCATAAAAAGCAACTGATTAATAATCCTGAAAAACTGACTAATCCGACAGAAATTCATGAAAAAACCGATAAAGCATTTGATCGTCAACTCAAAGTGAGTTTCGTTTCCATGGGGGCGTCATTCATTAGCCAATTTTTTTATGCGCCAATGAAAATAGTTAGTCTGGGCTTGTTTATGTCTGGTGGTTTCCCTTATATGAAAGAAGCAGAAACCGCCCTCGTTGAAAAACGGAAGATTAATTCCGATGTATCCGATGCGATAATAACGCTTGCTTGTCTAGCGACAAATCAGTATTTTGCATTAAGCTTTATGCATATGTATTACTACTTAAGCCTAAAAATTACCTCTAAGCTTGAAGATAAATCCAAAGGTATGCTCATGAATGTCTTTGAGCAGCAACCACGCAACCAAGTCTGGGTTTTGAAAGATAATATTGAAATAGAAATCCCGTTGGAAGCACTTCAGATCAATGATATTGTGATCGTGAAGGGTGGCGAAGTGGTTCCGGTGGATGGTATTGTCACTGACGGAATGGCAATGGTTGATCAACATGCGTTAACGGGAGAATCACAACCAGTCGAAAAAGAAATGGGTGATCAAGTCTTTGCAGGTACTCTTATGATGACGGGACAAGTCTGTGTGAAAGTCGAAAAAGCTGGTAAAGACACAAGCTTGGCTAAAATAGGTAATATTTTGAATCATACTATTGATTTTAAAACCAGTACCCAGTTAAAAGGAGAACAATGGGCTGATAAAGGGGTTTTTCCGCTGTTGGGCATAACTGGCTTAGCATTATTGACAGTTGGTCCAATTAGTGCGATGTCTATTCTTAATACGAATATTGGCTATCGTGTTAAACTAATTACTGCCCTGCAAACCTTGAAGCATCTGAATTTAGCGTCCCAGCAGAGTATTCTCATTAAGGATGGACGCTCCCTTGAGTTATTGACTCAGGTAGATACCATTTTGTTCGATAAGACGGGTACCTTGACTCAGGAGGAACCGGAAGTTGGGCGACTCATTGTTTGTGATCACTTGCAAGAGGAAGAACTGTTAACTTATGCAGCCGCTGCTGAGCGTAAATTAACGCATCCCATTGCTAAGGCGATCCTGAATAAAGCAGAAGAATCTCAATTAACTTTGCCGGAGGTAGAAGATTCCAATTACCAAATGGGTTATGGCCTCACGGTGACTATTGATAAGAAAATCATACAAGTCGGTAGTATCCGTTTTATGGACCTAGAAGGTATCTCAATTCCAAAAGTCATAGAAGAAGAAATGGCCCATTCGTTTAATCAAGGCCATTCTTTAGTGATGGTTGCTATTGATCATCAACTATGTGGCGCGATTGAAATACAGCCATTGATACGTCCAGAAATAAAAGAAATGATCAGTGGTTTACGACAACGTGGCATCAAACATCTGGCTATTGTTTCAGGTGATCACAAGCACCCCACTGAAAAATTGGCAAAAGAACTGGGTATGGATAGTTATTTTTATGATGTGTTGCCAGAAAATAAGGCTAGTATTGTTGAAGAACTCCAAAAACAAGGCAGATCAGTGTGTTTCATTGGGGATGGGATTAATGATGCGATTGCGATGAAAAAAGCGCAGGTGTCTATTTCTTTAAGCGGTGCGACTTCGGTTGCAACAGACTTAGCTCAAATAGTTCTAATGGATGGAAGTCTATCTAATTTATGTGGACTATTTGATGTTGCCAAAAACTTGAATTCTCAGTTACGAAATGGACTTATGATTAGTATTGCGCCACTTCCAATTGTTGTTGCTGGAGGATTTATGCTCCATTTTGGAATATTCTCCTCAATTATTGTTAATCAAATTGCCGTTTGGAGTGGGGTGGGTTATGCGATGAGTGCCAAACTGAAACGTGATAAAACCGCACTGAAAGTCTTACCATAAAAAAAAACTTGAACATCGAGTACAAGCTAAAAACTAGGATAAATATATGGCAGATAAAATCTACGATCTTACCTTAAATTTATGGAATTCTGCGGTCATAAGAGCAGGCGTTAAACTTAACTTGTTTGACTTGCTAGAAAAACAGGCACTCTCACCGATGGAAGTTTCACAACACATTAAAGCGAATAATCCTCGCTTTATTCAGTCATTTCTTGATGCTTGTGCTATTTTAGGACTTTTGGAAAAAGAAGAGGATAAATTTACCAATTCGGCAATATCGAATGAATTTCTTGTTCCTCACCAGCCAAAGTACCTTGGCGATTATGTACTCCATATTACCAATTATTGGTACACTTGGGGGAAATTAGATACATTACTCCTTGAAGGGCGGACAGAACTCCCTTTTGAAAATGGTTTCACAGATGTGCCCACCTATTGGACGGATTACATGAATGCCCAGCACAATCGGGCAATGATGGGACAGGGGGCAAAGCTGGTTGAAAATGTTGATCTCAATGGCAAACAAAAGCTGCTGGATTTAGGCGGAGGAACGGGCAGTTATAGCATCGCTTTGTGTGCTGCTAATCCTCAATTAAAGGCTGTTGTTGTTGATCAAAAAGAACCGCTAGAGATAGCACGCCAAATCATAGATGAACATACAAGTACTGATCAAATTACTCTCGTGGAGGGGGATTTTAATATCATTGAGTTAGATCGCGATTATGATGTGGTACTTATTTCTAGCGTAATGGTTATTCATTCTGAGGCAGAAAACCTTCAAATATTTCGTCGCGCTTACAATTCACTATTGCCGGGTGGATTAATTATCATACAAGACTTTATGCGAATTGATCATCAGCCCACGCGACAGTTTTTTGATACCATGATGGATTTATATTTGCTTGTCGGGTTCACACCTAATGCTGGTGATCGTTCTGGAGATGAAGTCGCTTCTTGGCTTAAAGGTACGGGATTTGTCAATATCAAACAAATTCCATTACCAACACAATTCGCTTTGATCGCTGCTGAGAAACCACTCGAATAAGTACTGCGCCATAACAATATGGTAAAAAAGGAGTCCAAGATTTATCTTGGACTCCTTTTTATCCAAGAATTTATCCCTTTTTCAAAATCCAATAATGTTGATTTGGGTTATTGAATATCGCTTCATAAGTTTGTATAGAACCTTGATCAATAATATCAAAATTGGTTTTTACAAACCATTCTTCATATAGACTAGCATTGTCCCTGAAAATAGCAGGATTTTGCTTTTTGCTAGGCACATAGCCTTCAAAATTGGTTTTGATACCCTCTCTCAAGAAAACAATATCTCCTTTTTTCAACCATGTATAAATGTTATTAAGCAAAGTTTCAATTTCTTGATCTTCCAAATACTGTAAAATCCAGTTTCCGAAAATAAAGTCTATTTCGCCATTGCCAAAGGAAGCCGACATGACATTTTGTACCCGATATTCTACATGAGTTAAATGTTTATGTGATGCCTTTGCCTTGTTGATATTTCCGTCAGAAAAATCAATTTGAATAACCGAGTCAAAATGGGCAGCAAAATAGTTAATAAAACGCCCTATGCCTGATGCAATATCCACAATGACATGTCTCTGTTCTACCGGCAATAGTGGCAAAGCCTTATTATCCAACAAAGCAAGTGTTTCGTATTTTTCAATAAGAGCAACAATGGCTTTGATTATTTGATCAAGAGTTTGCCGATATTTTGCAACTTCTATTTCAAGCTCGGAATTTTTTAAATCATTGACTTGATGAAATTTATTGGAAAGCGCCATGATTTCATCATAGGCGTTAATTTTGTCCCACTTCCTTTGCAGCTTAAGGTTCTTGATAAGTGCCGAATTTACGCTATCATCAGATGATAACAATTCAATAATCCGATCAGCATACAACTCTAAGTTCTCCACATTCAGAGGAGTGCCAGTGGTTGTCATATCAACATCGTTTTTTTCCTTTGTTTCCCAAATGGCTTGTTTATTGACTTCTTCCATTGATACTCCTAGTTGATTAACTCCAAAACTCCCAAAGTTTGTCAGCATCCTCTCGTTCCTTGAGTATCTCAAATTGGTTTCCATTGTTATAATAACCGATAACTTTAGGCATTTGACGACCATTATGTCTTGACCATAAACTCAAAGTATTAGCACCAGTATCGTGAATAAAAATATAATCGCCAGTTTCTATATTAGGTAAGCGGATATTTTTTTCTAGCATATCGCCACCAAAACAAAGTGGCCCGACAATTGCGTAATTTTTTTCATCAGTTCGCTTGATATGCCCTGAGTAGTCAACGATACTGATATCATGATGCCAATCGTTCGGATTATAGCATTCGCGCAAAAATAAATCTGCTCCGACATGAATGAGTGCAGTACTAATATTTTTAGCAGCCTTAACATATTCAACCCGACTGGCTACCCATCCCACATTACCATAAATATACCGCCCAAATTCTGTGATGATTTTAAAATCACCCTCAAAAAGTGCCGGGCAAGATGCTTGAATAAGCTGTTGATACTCTTGCATAGTGATGGCAGGTTCATCCTTGTGATAAGATATGGGTAGTCCACCGCCTATATCAATGGTTTCAACTCGACGGTTTTGGTGAGAACGCTGCAAACCTTCATTGATTTCGTTGATGAGGTTCAAAACTGTTCTTATTCCTTTCACTAATAATTGTGGCGCACAACCTTGTGAGCCAATATGAAGATGAACCCCTTTGAGCCAGTCATATTTTATAAATGCGTCAATCAGCCTTTGCCGATTTTGTTGTAAAGGCACACCAAATTTTGAATATTCTCCCCCGACGCTCATAGATTCAATATGTCCAGTTCCCACTTGAGGGTTAATGCGAATACCAATAAGGCTGTTCGACAATTGCCTTGCCTGTAGTTGGGCAATTCTTTCAAGCTCTTGAAAAGAATCCGCATTTAAGTAAATACCCCGTTTCAGAGCATATTCCAATTCTGAGCCTGTTTTAGCGGGCGAGTCAAAAACAATTCTATCAGGGGAAAATCCGGCTTTTTCAGCTAAACGCAATTCCGGAAAAGAAGCCACTTCAAGCCCAACATCTAACGTCTTAATTTTTTTAATAATAGCCGTCAATGGATTCGCTTTAGCAGCAATCGCGTGTAATGCCGACTTGGGAAACACGTCAATCAGATTAGTGATACGTGCCATCAAGCGCGACAAGTCATAAAAAATCACGGCGGTATCTTGTTCTTCAATGAGCTTTTGTTGTAAGGCGCGTGAAAATACTTGACTCATTTCTTCAGCAGTTATCTTATTGAGCATTTTTTCTCTTCCATATCATGAGTATTTGTTGGTAATACTTACCAATTAACGACAGTTTATCAAGTACCCGCCGATCATCTTCAAGTTCACACATTATTTTAGTTTGTATGTCTGTAATATTATTAGCTTCAGCCATTCGACATACCATTGGTGCGCTAAGGGCAATCCGTAGTACACCAAATTCCGATTGCCCTTCGCAAATTTTGACCTGTTGACCAATAAGACATTGCTGCTTAGCAACAAAATACTCATCAACAGTCGCGTTGTTTGGTAACCAAGCAGAAATATCTTTCGCCATCCATTGATAAACCGCTTTAAGGGATTTTGTATCTAATGCTGGGTATAAGGTGAAAGAAATTATTGTATTGCATCCGCCATGTCGAAAATCATCGCTTTCAACTTCGACACCATCATCGTTGAACAAATTCACATACGGGGTTTCTTCTACCAATTTTTTAGCCTTTCTCACCCATTGAGAAATGATATAGGCACGTTTATCATATTGTATGTTGAGATATTGCTCAATGTTTGTCAGTGCCGTTTCCCACCGAAGTAGTAATCCATAATTCTTTCGATTGGGCAGACTTTTCCGTAGTGTGGTTAACCGCTCATCGGCTTCATCTTTGGCAAAGAAATTTCCTAATCCAACGGCAAAATCCTTACACGAGAAAGAGGCTTCTTGGGTTGGTAACAGGATTACGCCACTAAAAGGGGCACCGGCAAAAAATTTAGACCCGGTACTTAACACACAAAAACCAGCGTTAATAAATTTCGATATTGCAAACTCTTCGCAACGCATTTGCGCGGCATCAATAACGATAATCAGGGCATCCTGATAGGTTTGTTTTAGGCGTTTGAGAAATGATAAACGAGGTGCTTGAATGCCTGTTTTTGAACTATCAACTTGATGTAAAACCGCAATTTGTCCCCGTTGAACGGATTCATGCACCAATTGTTCTAATTGCTTTTCCAAAGAATCAACATTTTGGACAACACCGGTTTGGTTGCGGGCGGGCAATGCGATGACTTCCACTTCTTCATTCTTAACCCCTTCAATACAATTTCCTACTGACACTTGATTACCATCGGGTGTAGAAAGGTGAAAATAGCGGCACCCGCAAGCGGTGGCTGCACCACTGCCCACTTCGTTAGCAGTCACAACAATATTGCGCACAAATGGCATTGTTTTAGCAGTCTGCTTGTCCCATTTTTTTTGAGATCGGCAAAGGGCTAAATAAGTTATCAGTATTTCGGCATCGGTGCCTGAAGGGGTACAGATCACAAAGACATCTGATTTGTTGAGTTTAAAAGAAGAAGTGATACGATTGCGGATGTTTTTCATACTCATAGCAAAAGTGGTGGGCAATTTTTTTTTCAGGGCAGCCCTTAGCAACTTTTGTCTTAATAACTCAGCGGCAACAAAAGCGGAAATGGTGGGGGGAGAACTGGTACAACTTGAACGAATGATAAGGTCGCGCTGGGGAAATGGGGTAATATAATACTTGTTTGTACCGGTTTCTGAAGAAAGATGCAATCGTTCATCACCGCCTTGTGTTAGCAAGATATGGGTGGGACAGGCGAGGGGCCATGCTAATACTGCAAGATTGACTGTTTCATTAAGCCTGTTAACATTTTCATTTGGAAAGTGCTGCTTAATCAGATGTGTCCCTAGACATTGAGCTTTTTTTTTAGAAGAGGCATCGTACAATGTTTCATAAGCTTGTAATAAAGCATACTCATTGACTGAGTATTCTGCTAGAAAGGCTTTATATGACTCTTTTTCTGTTTCGCTAAAGCTGTCCATATATTTGAACGCAAATTGCCGCGCTAAAATATAACATGCCAATCGTTGTTCTGGAAAGTGATGACTCAAAACAACAGCCTGTAAAGCATAAGCGATTTCGATAGCAATTGCGGCAGTACCTATAGATGTTTTGGTATGTATTTCTACCGTTTCATCAACAATACGGGGCAGATGAAATGTGTTGTCATTTGTTATGCGAATATTAACTTTACATTCTAATAAGCCCTGTAGTTCAGGTCTAATAGTTTTTATTTGATTAATCATCATTTTTCATTTTTATGCAACTGACTCAATAGAGTTTATAGCAATTTCAGCTAAGTACAGGACATTTTTAGTACTGTCATTCCTCACTCACTAGGTGAGGAAAAATAAGCTAGTTGGCCATAACATAACTAACGCATTGTTTTTAGGCTCAAGTCCTTCTATAAAGGTTAAAGTTTTTTGTCCCCATTGCACCAAACCTTAGGGGTTTGCAACCCCGTCCGTAATGTTAATATATCCATTATGGTAAATATAGAATAGAGCGCGTTCAATGCACATTTACTAATGCTGTCATAGATTAATTGTATATGGTAGATTAGGAGTCGAAGTGTAACATATCGTGCTGCCTAAAAAGGTCTCATGTAGGTTTTTTTCCTGCACGATATGACATTGTTGTAATGAAATGGGATAACATGAACGCTCCAAACATGACAAGCACTAAACGTTTACAAGCCCTTTGGGCTGAACTTGAAATTCGCAACCTTGATGGCTTTCTCATCCCTCGTGCTGATGAGTATCAAGGTGAATATGTACCACCCTGCGCCCAACGACTTGCATGGTTAACCGGTTTTACCGGTTCTGCGGGCTTAGCCATTGTCCATCGTCACGGTTCAGCGATTTTCGTGGATGGACGCTATATACTGGCTGTGCGAGATCAAGTTGACCAATCTCTGTTTAAGCCTTATAACTCAAAAGATTGTCCACCCCATAAATGGCTCTGCCAACAAGCTGCTGCGAAGTTGGCTTATGATCCGTGGTTACATACGCCGGATGATTTGGCTTCGTTACAAGCCGCTTGTGAAAAAGTCGGCGGCGAACTTATTGCTTGCGAATCTAATTTTATAGATAGGATATGGTTAGATCAAGCTGATCCTCCGTTGGCACCCGTCGTGCCCCATCCTCTCCGCTATGCGGGTGAGACGAGTCAAGCTAAGCGCGAGCAAATCGCTAAAGCTTTAAGCGAAGATCGCATTGATGCTGCCGTTCTGACTGCTCCGGATTCTATTGCTTGGCTATTAAATATTCGGGGTGGCGATGTGCCATACGCGCCTTTGCCGCATTGCAAGGCAATTATCTATGCCGATGGACAAGTGGATCTATTTATGGATGCCCGCAAACAGAGGGCTGGATTGCTTGAGCATTTGGGGGATGCTGTGACGATCTATGCGCCCGATCAGTTGGGGACGGTGTTTGATAAGTTAGGCCAAAAGTCGGTGCGGG
>JBDLJY010000265.1:0-9189 GCA_039714115.1 Pseudomonadota bacterium
TCCTGTGTATAAATATTATCCGTTACGCCTCCGTTTTCATCATTTGCTTGTCCATCTTTACCGAGCGATAGAATGATCGCTATCACATCAGAATTAACGCTTTCGTTGGTCAATTGATGTTCTTGCTTATCTCTCACCCTTAAATTGCTAGAAGTGTCAGGGGGATTAGGAAAAGGTTGAGTCGTGTATTGTGCATCAACCCGATAGCGAAATGGTTGTCCCCAGGCGTCTTTTCTGCCTATAGCTAAAGTTATCCAAGGTAAATCACCTTCTGTATCGCAAGACGTTGGGTTGTCTTGGATGCCATCATTGTTGATGTCTGGACAGGGTAAATGTCCGTTAATCAGGGCAAATCCTAGTAAGGCTTGATAGATGTTTTTTAAATCTTGTTGAGTGGCTTTGAGTCGGCTTTGATCCATTTGCGTGGAGAGTGGGATTAATAATCCGCCTATCAATAAACTGATAATGAATAATACTAGCGCCATTTCAACTAAGCTGAATCCTTGATGAGATATTTTCGTCATATTTTTGGAATGTCGGAGTCCAAAATTTTTTTTGGACGAGCATCAGGTTATGGTGAGTACAACTAATGTAAAACAACGAATAAAAACCGGCTTGATTATCACCACCTCCCCAAATGCAGGTGTGTATAAATTTTCAGCTAAAATTCTTAATGCTGAGCTTGTTTTTCTTGTTGTTCTCATACCCTAACTTCCTTCTCATTCACCCACCCAGCAATTGAACGCAATAATTCGTGTTTTTCATAACATAATCGCCCCAAATACCCTGTGAGCTGCTCCCAAATGCTTTCAGGCAATGGCAATTGTTCTATTGCCTTTAAAACATCTGGCAATTCTATAATTTCCTTGTTCCAAAAAATATTTCGCAGCCTTGCTAAAGAGTCTTCTTTATCGAAGGCACTTTTTGTCATAGCTCCTCCTTCGATTTGTTGTGACTTGTCATCTACCGTTTTCTCCTGTTTTTCAAAATTGCCTTTTTCAGGTGTAGTAGCTGTAGCACCCTGTTCCCGTGAGTCGGTTTGTGTAGTGTTTACGGGGGGTGCTACAGGAGGATTATCATCCACAAATTTGTGAGAGATAACGATACAGCGAGCCTTGCTTGGTCCGATTTTTGATTGTAGCACTCGCGTGACGTTCTTACAGCCGGGCAAAATAAAGCCGCTTGCTACCCATTTTTTAAAATATTGCCTTATATCGCCTACGTGTTGTTTGAGCAAAGGACTTGTTGATGGGATGACATAATCACCCTCATCAGACTTCCAAAAGAACGGCATGGAGCCGTATTTGTAATAGTCCAAATAGACTAGTTGCCCGCCTTCATTACGAGTGGCTGGCGCACTTGTTGCAATCATGTCGCGTAGAGTTTCCATTGCGCGATTGGCTGGATGATTTTCTTGTTTCTGGTAATCGGAGAATAAGTTCAAAAATTTTTCAAGCATTATATCTATTATTTTTGTGGTGTTGACGCTTAATAATTGCCCTAAATACCGTAGCACGGTGACTACCAAAGAAACGGCAGCAGTATGCGATTTAAAGCGCCATTTCCACTCAGTGCGAAGCTTTTCATATTCCTCCTGAAAATTCTTCCATTTATTTAACACGAATTTGACAAATTTCCCTCCAAAAACGCCTCCCCCTCGCTCTGACGCATCTTCAAGGAGCAACGCCCGTTCGTTCCCGTCGTCGCCTGGCTCAAAACCAAGCGGAGGGTTGTTTGTGGCGTTTATTTCAAGTTGTCGATTGTATATACCTTCAACATCACAGTCGGGTAGCGATTCTCCAGCGCCAAACAAGACGCCCGTTATTTTCTTACCGCCTTGGGCTTGAGTTTCGCTGTTTTTTGACCCCCTAATGCGCGTCTGTCCGTTAGCAAAAGCCATTGCCGCATCGCCCCAGCGAATGATGTTGCCCCGTTTTTCTTCAGCGCGATTGATTTCGTCAAAAAAGCAAGGTAAGCCATTTAGCCCGGCGATATTTTGCGAAAAACCAATCGGTGTATTTGGCTGGCTGCCGTTTATTAAAAAAGGGCGGTCCAGGTTGCTTGTCCAGGCATTGATGGCAAATTTTAGTAGCGTACTTTTGCCAGCGCCGCTTTCTCCGGTCATAACAAAAATGGGGTTACGTTTTATTCTTAAGCGACCGACAAAGGGACTGGCTAGTGAAAATCCTAATGCGGTTGCTGCGACCCAAGCGTTATCGCCCCATTCGTTAAAAATAGTCCGCACTGTGTTGGTATATATGTCTTGATCCTCGACATACTCCACTAAATCGCCCTTATATTTTAAGGTGCTATCTTCACCCAATGTCTGCTCTTGTAAGACAAAGGTGTCTCCGTGAAACCCTAAACGATTGGTGTTTTTTGCCTTTTGCAGCGTTTCGATGTAGCTTGGTTCCAGTGAGTCAGTTATGAAGTCGACACAAAGTGAGGCATTTTTATCTGAGACTTTTGCGCCGAGTTTGCCAAGTTCTTTGATAATTGCGCTTTTGGTTAAAACGGCGTTTTGAGGCACAATTATATTTTGTATTCCATCAGGCGTTTCCACTTGAAGTTCAATAGAGAGTATTCGAGTATCTATGTCTCTATGAAATCCGATGACTCGAAAAATTCCGCCATAAACTTTTTTCCAAAAGGGCTTGCCACTACGAGTAACGGCTTCAACATGCAAGCGCCCATTTTTCATGATATAGCCGGGCGGCAACGGTGCCGATTCTTCATTTTTCTCATTTTCCGCCACCCGTTCTTTACACCAATTTAGCGTGTTGTTCCACTCTCCATTGAGCAGTGCTGACAATCGCTCTGGATCCTCTTGTATCCTGGGCGATTTTTTGAGGGCGATTTTTATCTGGTTAAAATCGCCCTCGGGGATTTTTGCTTTGATCGCCCAGAAGAAAAACGAGCGGAGTTTTTCATGCAAGGATGTTTTTGCGTCGATATTGCTAAAAAATTCGCGCCACTGTTCAAAAGTCTGTGGATTTTGGACCTGCTGTTCAGGTTTGCTCTTGGCATTTTGGCGCGTCGTTTGTAGGGCACCTTCTAAACTGGCACTGGCTTTTTGCAATACAACCAGTTTGGAGCGTTCAGGCAAATGATCGGGTGTCCCTTGGGGAAAAATCGGGGTGGCAACGTATATGGGTTGCGTTTCTTGATAAATGGCTGTGTCTAAAAGCTGAAAGCCGACAGTCTGATTAATTTGCTTGGCAAATTTTTTCAGCGTGGCCAAGTCAGTCTTTTTGTCTAGCCACCACCAGATGTGCATCTTAACAATCTTTTTGGCGTTAGCTTTCCAGCCGCAGCTTTGGGAGAATTGGGCGTAGTAGGAGACGCCCCGAAAAATGGGCAAGTATTTTTCAGTTATTTTTTCGACAAGCTGCTCAATGGTTACGTCGGTTATCGTTGTTTTTTCGTCGTAACCCAAGTCAACCAGTGGTAGACTGTCGATATCTCCTGTGAAATAATGCACTTGAGCGCCGCTCCTGATTGAGGGTGGCATTTTGGCATTGCCTTGGTACTTGCGCCGATTTATCTTTTGTCCCGTTAGGGGCTGGCAGGGTTGGCCGTGGATGATGAATTTGTCGGGCTGTTTTTCTAGTGCCTGGAGTGCGGCGGCAAGACTTTGTATGTCTTTGCATTCAAATTGTGACGGCGTAAAAAGCGATTGTTGTCTGGCGCCACTTTTTTGTGGGTTGCCATCTTCGTCGAAAAAGAGTTTTTTGGTGCCACAGGTTGGAGCACCTTGTAGCACAAGGACTTTTTGAGATGAGATTTCGCCCTCAGACTTCTCCCGCCCCTCTCCGCAGGTTTGCTCTAATTCCCTGGCCGTTGGCATAGGTGTGCCGATGACCGGGACGGAGCGATTAACGTCTGCCCCAATACCTGTATTTGCGTTGCACGGGTGATACGGGTTTTTGACAGAGATCGCTTGCCGCGCATTAGCCGCGGGGCGAAGGTCTTTAAAAAATTGATACCATTTTTTTATGGACTCCTGCGACCAAAATTTTATGTAAGCGTTGGTAAATCGCCATTTCTGTGACCGACGACGGCGGAATAGGGTGGCGAGGCGGTGAAATTTTGCCAACTGTTCTAGGCGCTCGCGCTCGCGGATACGTTCGAGGCGTTGAGCCAAGAGTATTAATACTATATATATAAATTGTGCGTGTGTATTCATTGTTATGCTCCTTTGTTAGTAAGGTAAAACGATTAAACACACGCTCACAATCTCTGAGTAAGTGTTTACTGTTTTACCTGTAGTACAGGGATTGGCTCAATATAAATAACAATCCAATCCCGGCAAGAAGCCAATCCCTGTACTATTATTCAAACCATTGACTATCCAATTATTACCGTACCTATTGACTTTTTGGGCAATTGGACGTTTAATAACGACTATGAACTTAACACGGGTGCGATACGCCTAAAATAGTTAAGCCCAAATTCGCTATAGCTATCGGATTTAATAGCCATAAAAAAGTGTACTATACCTAAATATAAAAAAAAGTCAAGCCCCAATTCGCTATAGCTATTGGATTTAGTCTAAAAATTAGTCATAAAAAAAGTGTACTGTATCTAACTATAAAAAAAAAGTCAAGCCCCAATTCGTTATAGCTATCGGATTTAGTTATCGGATTTAGTCTAAAAATTAGTCATAAAAAAAGTGTACTGTATCTAACTATAAAAAAAATTCAAGCCCAAAATCGCTATAGCTATCGGATTTTAACCAATAAATTAGTCAGTTTCTTTTTGCTAATGTAAGAGTATGCAGTTATGGATATAAATGATATTGGTAGTCTTGGCAAACGTATGTTAAGCATCAGAAAACAAAAGAATTTAAAACAAACAAATTTTTCTAAGTTAATTGGTGTGTCATCAAGTTACTTATCTTTAGTTGAACTTGATAAACAAAGGCCGTCGCTTGTCTTTATAATGTCTGTATTAAAGGCCACGAAAGTGAACGCAGATTGGCTTTTAATGGGCAAGGGCTCAATGTATCTGCCAATAAAAGAAGAAAAAGAAGAGATAAAAGAAATTGATGAATATAGGGTCGATTATGGTGCTGGTAATTTACCTAGAGATGACGACTTTAAAAGTCATTTGGACAAATTAAATGATGATCAAAAAAGGGTTTTGATGGTGATGGCTGACAATTCGCTCGGATTTGATGACGAACTTAATGACTTAAAAAGCCATTGGGGCAAATTAAGTGATGAACAAAAAAAGGTTTTGGTGGGGGTGGTTAAGGAGATGATAGAGAAAAATGAGATGAAGGAATTTGTAAGCAAGCTCGGTGCAACTCAGTTGGGAGAATTGTTGCAGATTCCTTCATTATCAGAATCCTAATCGGAAAGTTATCCGTTATCACTTAGCCACGCAGGGGTGCCCCACGCTGGCACCAGAAACCACCACAAGTTATCAGATTGTAAAAGAACAAGCGTAGGGTGGGTCCTACGCCGTTTCGGGAAATTCTCATTCCCGAAACAACAACAACAATCAAGTAGCCACGGCCTAACCAAGCTCGCGGGCGCGGATACGTGAGAGGCGTTGAGCCAAGAGTAAAGTCGCGAGCCACACAAACTGGTGACGGGATTGTTCCACCCGTTTCGCCTCCCAGATGAGAGCAAGTTCAAGTAAAAACACCGCACTTGGATGTTTTAGAGTTTCAGAAAGCAATTTATCATATTTTTTCCAATGAGTGTCAATGTCGGCGACATACATATATTCAATAAGCCGCTCTACCTGACTTATGGTGCTCTCCTTTCTTAAAATCTCAATTCGTTTTTTAATCCAACAGATTTCATCATCAGTTCTAGTTGTCTCAAGACAAGTATATAACATCTCTTATCTCCAATTATTATTGTGCCTATTGACTTTTTGGGCCGTTAGGCGTTTAATGAGCGCAGGTGCCAGCCGAGAGTATGAGCTTACAGTCACTCGCATAAATTTCAAACCCTTTGTGTTCAATTAGGTACTGAAGAACTGTTTGTTGAGCAGCATTATAATTGTTGTATGAAAAAAGTCAAGTCTAATTTCAAACCCTTTGTGTTCAATTAGGTACTGAAGAACTGTTTATTGAGCAGCATTATAATTGTTGTATAGGAAAAGTAAAACCTAAATTCAAACCTGTTGTGTCCAATTAGGTGCTAATTAGCTTTTTGGTTATACGCATTATAATTTTTTATGAATATTGACAACATTAATAAACGCATGTCAAGTATCAGAAAACAAAAGAATTTAAATCAAAAAAATTTTTCTGAATTAGTTAATGTGTCATCGCGTTATATAAGCATGGTTGAACGTGGCAAAAGAAACCCATCAATCAACTTTATAATATCCGTGTTAAAGGCGACACAAGTAAGCGCAGATTGGCTTTTAATGGGCAAGGGCTCAATGTATCTGCCAATAAAAGAAGAAAAAGAAGAGATAAAAGAAATTGATGAATATAGGGTCGATTATGGTGCTGGTAATTTACCTAGAGATGACGACTTTAAAAGTCATTTGGACAAATTAAATGATGATCAAAAAAGGGTTTTGATGGTGGTGGTTAAGGAGATGATAGAGAAAAATGAGATGAAGGAATTTGTAAGCAAGCTCGGTGCAACTCAGTTGGGAGAATTGTTGCAGATTCCTTCATTATCAGAATCCTAATCGGAAAGTTATCAGTTATCACTTAGCCACGCACGGGTGCCCGACTGGGTACCCACGCAGGCACCAGAAAAGACTACAAGTTATCAGATTGTTAAAGAACAAGCTTTCGAGGCAAAAGTTTTTGCGGCAGCAAAAACTTTTGCCTCGAAAGGGTGCGTCCTACGCACAGATTTACAGAGTAAATCTTGACAAAAAACAGTACAGGGATTGGCGGATTGAGGGGATTGGTTTACGGTTAAAAATCCGATTTTTCTTCAGTCGGATTCTGGATTTTTTTTGCCCTCAATCCTTGTACTATTATTCAAACCATTGATTAATTCTCATTGTGGTTTCCATTTTTACCGCTTGCTCTATGACTATTACGGTCTCTAACTGCCAATTATTGTTGTGCCTATTGACTTTTTGGGCAATTGGGTGTTTAATTGCAGCGTGACGTGTCAGCCTAAACGTTAGGGCGGCGTTGCATAGTCTTTGCTATCTACAAAAGTAGGCGCATAGTACCAATATAACTTAATCGTGCCAAGAAAATTTTTCACAGATTAAGCCGCTCTTAGTTTTTCCATCTACAAAAAGTAGGCGCATAGTACCAATATAACTTAATCGTGTCAAGAAAATTTTTCACAGATTAAGCCGCTCTTAGTTTTTCCATCTACAAAAAGTAGGCGCATAGTACCAATATAACTTAATCGTGTCAAGAAAATTTTTCACAGATTAAGCCGCTCTTAGTTTTTCCATCTACAAAAGTAGGCGCATAGTACCAATATAACTTAATCGTGCCAAGAAAAATTTTTCAAGGGTTAAGCCGCTCTTAGTCTTTGCTATCTACAAAAAGTAATGCGTTAATATACAAGGTAATTCTGTTATGGATATCAACAATATTGGTAAACGAGTGTTAAGTATCAGACAAAGAAAGAACTTAAGCCAAGCAAAATTCGCTGAGTTCGCTAATCTAGGACAAAGTTACGTAGCCGCAGTTGAAATAGGTAGAAAAAAGCCATCGCTCAACTTTATAGTGTCTGTATTAGATGCAACAAAAGTGAGTGTAGATTGGCTTTTCACAGGCAAGGGATCGATGTATCCACAGATAAAAAAAGAAAAACAAGAGATAAAAGAAATTAATGAATATAGGGTTGACTATGGTACTGATAATTCGCCTGGGCTTGATGACGAACTTAATGACTTAAAAAGCCATTGGAGTAAATTAAATGATGCTCAAAAAAGGGCTTTGATGGTGGTGCTTAAGGAGATGGTAAAGAATAATAA
The DNA here is from genome assembly GCA_039714115.1 of Pseudomonadota bacterium. Classification (GTDB taxonomy): domain Bacteria; phylum Pseudomonadota; class Gammaproteobacteria; order Beggiatoales; family Beggiatoaceae; genus Thiomargarita. Next base: position 7,924 of record JBDLJY010000265.1, read on the forward strand.
TGAAATTTTGATGAAAGAAAATCGCATGTTGAAGGATTTTATAATCAAGCTCGCTACAAATCAGCATGGAGAGATGCCTGCGATACCTTCAAATGTAGTACAGGGATTAACGGATTAAGGGGATTGTGGTTGCTTACGGTTAAAAAATCCGATCCCTCAATACTTCGGGACAAGCTTTTTCAAAAAATCGGATTTTTGCCCTTTTCTGAACCAAGCACGGGCTACTGGGTACCCACGCAGGCACCAGAAACCACCACAAGTTATCAGATTGTAAAAGAACAAGCTTTCGAGGCAAAAGTTTTTGCTGCCGCAAAAACTTTTGCCTCGAAAGGGTGCGTCCCACGCATTTGGGGCAGATCAAGTGGTTTTCACCAAACGTGGTTATGAGCAACAAAAACTTTCAAGAGCGAGTGGAACTCTTTGCTACTCTCAAATCGAAATATCAAGTGAGTGACTATGAAGATTCCTCACTTTCTAGTCCTTTGTACCTTATCTTGCGAAAAGTTGACTTGGGAATTGAACTAATTGAGTTCGAGCTTAATTGGTTGAAAGAGCATGGACTTTATCGAATCAGAGAGTTCGTTTTGCAGGATAAAGCACATAGAGAAAAAGTACTAAAGCTTGAATTCTCTAATCTTAAGCATAAGTACAACGCGACAAACTATATTTGGCCATGGCAAACTAGCTCTCTATATTTGATACTTTGCAAACTGGATTCAGGAGAACTGCTCACTGATTCAGAAATGAAATGGCTAAAAGATAATCACTTGCATAAAACAATAGCCATCGCTCAAGAGATTAGCCATTTTATTAAGCTAAAAGCTAAGTATCAAGCCATTAAACATCAAGATTCATCACATTCTAGTCCACTGTATCCAATCTTAAAGCGAGTGGATGCAAAAGAAGGATTAAACGATGAAGATATTAACTGGCTAAAGTCCAACGAACTAGTTGAAACGCTGAGAGTTATGGAAGCACAGTTTGCTAAACTAAAGGCTAAGTATCAAGCGACTAAACATTCAGATTCATCTGTCTCTAGTCCGCTCTATCAAATCCTGCAAAACATTGATGCAGGAGAGCCGTTAAGTGAGTCAGAAGTCAATTGGTTGAAAGAACATGATTTGATAGAAACGCTTGAGCTTGTTCAAGAAATTGAACAGAAACGGCACTTTGCTGTTCTTAAAATGAAGTATAAAGCGACCCAATATGAGGATTCTTCCCCATCGAGTCATTTGTACAAAGTGCTCAAACAAATTGACAGTGGAA
>JBDLJY010000266.1:0-9151 GCA_039714115.1 Pseudomonadota bacterium
TTGTTTGGCCCCCAAGCCAATACATACTCACGGATGTAAGTATGTCCCAGAGGAGCCGTGTGAGGTCGAAAGTCTCACGCACGGTTTTGAAGACCAGTTATATAGGGTGAAATCGAAGAATAGAACACGGACTATAAACAGATGTGACCTATAGGGCTGAGTTTAACAGCTATGGCGAAAACAAAATCACGCCCACGTAAGAAGGTTAAAAAGCATGTCACAGAGGGCATTGTCCATGTGCATGCCTCTTTTAATAATACGATTATTACCATTACTGATCGCCAAGGCAATGCTTTGGCTTGGGCTACCGCTGGGGGAAGTGGTTTTCGTGGATCACGTAAAAGTACTCCGTTTGCAGCCCAAATCGCGTCTGAAAAAGTCGGTAATGTGGTCAAAGAATTTGGTGTCAAAAATCTGGAAGTACGGATTAAGGGCCCTGGGCCTGGACGTGAATCTGCCGTGCGCTCACTTAATGCCAATGGTTTTAAAATTACGAGTATCACAGATGTTACACCGATTCCGCACAATGGTTGTCGCCCACCTAAGCGGCGCAGAGTTTAATGGGAAAAGAATTGAATTATGGCGAGATATCTTGGTCCTAAGTGTAAGTTAAGCCGTCGTGAAGGCACCGATCTTTTTTTAAAGAGTCGGGCGCGGGGGTTGGAGTCTAAATGTAAGTTAGACAAGATACCGGGACAGCATGGTGATAAACGCGCACGTATGTCTGATTATGCCCTGCAATTGCGTGAAAAGCAAAAGTTACGCAGATTATATGGCATTTTAGAGCGGCAATTTCATAACTATTATGTCAAAGCCAGTCGTTTAAAGGGTTCAACGGGTGAGAATTTGTTGAAATTACTTGAAAGTCGTTTAGACAATGTGGTCTATCGCATGGGATTTGCGGTGACGCGAGCAGAAGGGAGACAATTGGTCAGCCATAAGTCGATTTTGGTCAATGATAAGGTGGCCAATATTCCTTCCTATCCAGTCAAAGCGAATGATGTGATCAGCATTCGTGAAAAAAGCCGGGAACAAATGCGTATTAAGGCGGCTTTAAGCAGTGCCCAAGAGTATGGTTTTCCAGAATGGGTCGATGTTGATGCTAATAAGATGCAAGGTGTGTTTAAATCAACCCCGGAACGTATGGAATTGCCTAGTGATATTAATGAACAACTTGTCGTTGAGTTGTATTCCAAGTAAATCTTGAAGACAGGTCTGTCGTACACATTTTCTAGGCACTGATAACTGATAACTGATAACTGAAAAAATGGAATTATTAAAGCCGCGTATAGTTGATGTAAAATCCCTCAACAATACAACAGCTAAGATAACATTAGAGCCGTTAGATCGAGGCTTCGGACATACTTTGGGCAATCCCCTGAGACGTGTACTATTGTCTTCCCTACCGGGAGTGGCAGTGGTTGAAGCTAAGATTGATGGTGTGTTACATGAATACTCCTCCATTGAGGGTGTACAGGAAGATGTCATTGATATCTTACTGAATTTAAAAGGTTTGGCTATTCGTATGTTTGAGCGCACGGAAGCGACTTTGCGATTGAGTAAAAAGGGCCCTGGTCCCGTTTGTGCCTCTGATATCGCTTTGGAACCCAATGTTGAGATTGTCAATCCAGATCATGTGATTGCTAATTTGAGCCAGGCTGCTGAACTTAACATGACGTTAAAAGTTATGATGGGGCGAGGTTATCAGCGGGCGGTTCAAGGGGACGAGGCGGCTGAAAGTCCGATTGGTACATTAAAGCTAGATGCGTCCTTTAGTCCGGTTTTGCGTGTAGCATACCAAGTTGAGAGTGCGCGTGTCGAACAACGTACTAATCTGGATAAGCTCATCGTTGATGTGGAAACTAATGGTACAGTCGATCCGGAAACGGCAGTCAGAATGGGGGCTTCTATATTGCGAGATCAGCTTTCTGTGATTGTCAGTTTGGAGGGTAGTAACGAAGTTGAAGTATTGAAGAGGAAAAGTGAGATTGATCCTCTTTTATTGCGGTCGGTAGATGAGCTGGAATTGACAGTACGTTCTGCTAATTGCTTGAAAGCGGAACAGATTCTTTATATTGGTGATTTGATTCGGAAGACTGAGGCTGAGTTGTTGAAAACTCCTAATCTTGGGAAGAAGTCTATGACTGAAATTAAGGAGGTGTTATCTTCGCGGGGACTGTCTCTCGGGATGCCTTTGGAAAATTGGCCTCCCCCCGGGCTTTCTAATGAGATGAGCAAATAGTCTGAAGAAAATAGGAGTCCAAGATTTATCTTGGACTCCTACCAAAAAAAAAAGGAAAGTTATGCGTCACAGGAATAAAGGTAGGCATTTAAATCGTACCTCAAGTCATAGAAAAGCTATGTTTAAAAATATGGCCGTGTCGATCATGCGCCATGAAATCATTAAAACGACTTTGCCTAAGGCGAAAGAGTTGCGTCGTTTCGTTGAGCCTTTGATTACTTTGGCTAAAGAGGATAGTGTTGCAAAACGCCGCTTGGCATTTGCACGTTTACGTGATCGGGAGATAGTTACTAAACTATTTAATGAGTTAGGTCCTCGCTATAAGGAACGTCCGGGTGGGTATTTACGCGTTCTTAAGTGTGGCTTTAGGGTTGGAGATAAAGCTCCTATGGCTATTGTAGAATTGGTCGATAGGCCATTGCCTGAGGATCAGGTTGAGGTTTAAAATCATTCCGCCCTTTATTCAAAAAGGGCGTTTTTTTTTGCGACAATAGAATAATGCCACGACACCATTCTTCAGCCGATAAGGGTATCTTTATCGGCTTTCTCATTTTAATGTTCTGGTTACCTTTGCCTTTGGGTGGCAATCGTCCTTGGGCATGGGCTATCATGGAAGTTTGGATATTTAGCCTCTTCCTAGTTTGGTTATGGAAATTTTGGCAAGGTTCGGTCAAGCTGACACCGGTTTTTTATAAAGCTAAACCTATACTTATCTTGTTTGGTTTGTGGTTGTTCTATATTGCCTTTCAGTGCATTCCCTTGCCCTATTTTTTGGTTGAATGGCTGTCTCCAGAAGCCGCTTCTATGCAGGCTTTGGGGACTGAGCGTCCAGCCATGGCGACTATTTCTGTCGCAGCTCATACGACTGCGGTTTCTCTGCTCAAAAGTATCAGTTATGTCTTGCTATTTGTGTTAACACTGTTACTTGTCAGGCGAGGTAAACGTTTGCGCTGGTTAGCATATACCTTGGTATTGAGTGGGTTCTTCCAAGCGGTTTATGGCAGCTTAATGACTTTAACTGGCATAGGCGGCGTATTTTTTGAAAAAGTCCATTATATAGGACTGGCGACGGGTACGTTTATTAATCGTAATCATCTCGCAGGCTATTTGGAAATGTGTTTAGCGGTGGGGATGGGTTTGCTGATTGCTCAACTGAGAGATTCCGATAATACGACATGGCGGCAACGTTTGCGCTCTCTAGTAGCTTGGGTGTTGAGTGATAAAATGCGGTTGAGATTGTATCTTGTGATGATGGTTATTGCATTGGTGTTGACTCGCTCTCGTATGGGTAATACGGCGTTTTTTGCTAGTATGATGATTGCTGGTGTTATCGGTTTGATACTTTTCCGTCGATATGCGCCCCGCGCTACTGTCATGCTGCTGGTTAGTTTGATCGTGATTGATATATTGATTGTTGGGGCTTGGTTTGGGGTAGAGAAAGTCGCTCAGCGCTTGCAGGAAACCAGTTTTGCCGTTGAGCAGCGCGATGAGGTGAATATATATACCATTGAGTATTGGCAGGATTATTTATGGACTGGTTCTGGGCTTGGCAGTTATTATTTGACGTTTCCACGTTATCGAGGGGATGATGTGAATGTATTTTATGATCATGCCCATAATGATTATTTGGAGTTTGGAGCGGAGACGGGTATCATTGGTGTGCTATTAGTGGGGAGTATTGTTGTTCTTTCTTTGGGATTTGCGCTTTTGGCGCAATATCGACGGCGTGATCCTTTGTCTCGCGGTATGGCTTTTAGTGCATTCATGGCTATAATTGCTTTGTTGATTCATAGCAGTGTGGATTTTAATTTACAAATTCCAGCGAATGCGGCGACTTTTATGGTGATTCTGGCGATGGCGTGGTTGGCGTATTTTTTAAAGTCTGAGACTAGAGGTAAATCTAAGGTGTTTTAAAACGGCTAATTGAAACTTGGACTTTGTTACCCTATATTGGACACAATGTCCAAAAAATCTCTAAACGAATTTGCAAGTTATAATTTCTTACTCAAACCTAATCAAAGTGACTTATTTTAGTTAAGTTTTAGAGCTGACGATTTTAACACTTGACTTTTATAATTAATTTTCTAAAATAAAATACTCGCTGTCATCTGTAAGGGTGACACCATGACGGTGTCATGGATATGAGGAGCTCTGCAAATCTTATGTTGCCTAATGAAAACCTCAAGATTAGGTTAATCTTGGTGTGCGTTTTATTAGGCCTTGAGTCTATGGACTTCTGACAAGCACCCTCCCATTAAGTCGCTTTCCAACAAGTGGCCGCTCGGATGAGACAGCCCATCCAGAACTCTAGTTGCAACTTTTTAAGTTATCAACAGAGAGTGAATTATCATGGAAACTTTCATCTCTCTCTGAGAGATGTCCAAGAATGGCCAAGAAAATAGAAGCTGCGTAAAAGAGTATTTCCAGTGGAAAGTAAGGTCCAAAACAATCTACAACGCTGCCCACTACAGGGATTTTTTTTTAACAGGGATAAGTCAAAACAATCTACAACGCTGCCCACTACAGGGATTTTTTTTTAACAGGGATAAGTCAAAATCTTATTAGATTTATCCCGAGAAAAGAAAAATTGGCGATAGTGGGCAGCGTTGTAATTTATCCCTGCTAATAACTGATCCCTGTAGTTAAGGTTTTTTCAAACACTCAATTGTGCAAAGGGTTCCATAGCAGACAGCACAATCAAAGTCACATCATGTTTAACACACCAAAGTTCTAAACGATGATATTTTTCATCTTGGGGCATAAATGTTAGCCAAATTTGTTCAAACTGATGTATAGTATAAAGCGTATCTAAGTCACGTTCACAACCCATTACTTTATATTTAGAAAGAAAACGGCCTCTCATCGCTTCATCATCATCAAGAAACCCTATTAACTCCGCTTTGGGAAACCCTTGTTCTAATAAAGAAGCTAATGCCATTCCACGACGACCCACACCATAAAGCATTAAGCGAATTTTATTCCCTTTCTCAACCGAATGAACCAGTTGCTGCCAACGTTCACGGCGCCATATGCGTGGTGTCCCCATCATAAATAACACCAACAATAAACTCAATGGCGCAATAAAAATAGAAAGATTTCGCTGGAAAAAACCTATGAGTACTAAAGAAGCCAGTATCCAAGCAAAAGAAACAACTTTAACCAAGCGTATGACATCAACCATTGAAAAATAACGCACGGGGTGACGATAATTTCCAGCGAATATCATAATAGGAAGCAATATCAAGGGAAATAACCAGATACTCGTCATCAATGCTGAAAAGTGCTTTTCATCAATATCCACTCCAAAGCGCAACAAGTTGGCAAAAAACAAGGCGATTTCAATGGCTAAAATGTCCACTGTCAAAATGACAAGATGCAAACCCAGTAAACGCTGCCAATTCACAACCCCGATCAAACTCACCCAGACTCCACGAAATATCCATACCAAATCACCAACACAATTGGCTTTACTAAAATATTCTAAATCTTGTTTAGCTTTCTGGGGAAAAAGTACGCTACGATAAAATTCTTCCGGTGCTTGGTCGTGGGGATATAATTCCGATTCATTCCGAAAAGCGATTTGGTTAGGGCCAAAAATGCCGGGGATATAATCCAAAACTTTTACAAATTCCCCAGTGAACAAATCCGCATATCTTAAAGTTTCTGGTCGAGGGCCCACAAAAGACATTTCTCCTAAGAGAATATTCCACAATTGAGGCAATTCATCCAGTTTAGTTCTTTCCAAAAATTTGCCCACTTTCGTCATTCGGGCATCGCCGGCCACCGTCACCCCTGGTCCTGCACTTCCCCAATCACTTGGAAATTTACGGAACTTATGTACCATGAAGTGCCGGCCTTTGAGCCCCAAACGTTTTTGAGAAAAAATGACCGAGCCTGGCGAATCCAGGCGTATGAATAAAGCGATCAGTAACATGAACGGTGCCGCCAAAAGCAATCCTAACAAAGAAAAAACTAAATCTATAATACGTTTACACATATCTTGAGTCTATTGACCAGCATTTGGAGTGCAAGGCGTACCTTGCACGTCTTGAAGCGTTATCACGATTTTCTCTAAGTCCAACTCCTCCAAACTAGGAAAGAGAGGCAAAGTTATCACACGCTGACAAAAGCGTTCCGTTTTGACTAACTTAATATTTGGGAAACGCGCTCGATAATAAGAAAAATGATGTACAGGGGGATAATGAATACTGCTTTGAATGCCAGCAGCGCGTAATTCTCCCATGATTCGTTCACGCTTAACCCCTTCCGGCAATAAAACCGGTAACAAGTGTGCTGCCGTCACGTCACTACTTTTAAAAGGAACTATCACTGTCGGACAATGCTTAGCCAGCAATTGACGATAAACGTTTGTCAGTGCCCTTCGTTTTGCATTCCATGCCTTCAAATGAGATAATTGACAAAGTCCCATCGCGGCACGTAATTCATCCATTCTGTAATTATATCCCAACGCCGTGACATCGTAAGAATACGCATGGCCAACATGTCGATCAAGAGTACCCGTGGTCATACCATGACTACGCATGGCGCGAATCTTTTCCAAAACCGCCGAGCGACGCGCCAAAACCATACCCCCTTCTGCCGTCGTCATATTCTTATTGCTGAAAAAACTGAAAGCGGCGGCATCTCCCACTTGTCCCACTGTTTCAATTCCCGGCGCATGCGCTGCGTCTTCAACCAAAAACAGTTGATGGCGATCAGCAAAGTCACGCCAACGGGCAAGCTCAACGAGATAACCTCCATAATGCATGACAATCACCGCTTTAGTCTTATCTGTGAGTTTGCTCTGAGCCTCTTCAAGCGAAATCTGGGGGCACTCTAAAGAGTCAATGTCAACAAACACGGGGGTGGCACCCACATATAAGACTGCATTCACTGTGGCGACAAAAGTCAAGGAAGGTACCAAAACTTCATCACCATGCCCCACGCCCAAAGCGGCTAAGCTCAAGTGCAAACCCGCTGTACAGGAACTGACTGCCACCGCCTCCGTCTCTCCGTGCATCTCTGCAAAGGCTTTTTCAAAGGCTTTAACCTGTTCACCCATGGTCAGCCAACCACTCTCAATCACCGCTGACAAGGCCTGTTTTTCCTCTTCTCCAAGCACCGGTTCCGCTAATGAAATCATATCGTTATACACCTAACATTGAAATATTATTCTCTTGGAACAAATCTTGTGCCCGTTGAAAATCTTCGGGGCGACCAATATCCATCCAGGTTCCTTCATGCCGGTAGATATGCACGTTTTGTTTATTCTCCAGCATACTATACATCAAATCATCAAAACCAAAAGGGACTCCTTTGGGTATCATTTCAAGAATACTAGGTTCCATACAATAAATGCCCATACTCACCTGATAATTGAATGACGGTTTTTCATAAAAAGCCGTCACACGCTCCCCTTCCGTTTCAATCACTCCCAAATCCACTTTGACATTTTTATTGGTCACACCCACTGTCAACAAATCACCGTGTTTGCGATGAAACCGAGAAAAAGCGCGTAAATCCATATCGGTTATCAAGTCGCCATTCAATACGAGAAAAGTTTCATCAAGCTGTTCACGGATTAAATCTAAGGCACCAACGGTTCCAAGGGGTTCAGTTTCTTCACTGTAAATGATTTCACAATCCCACTGTTGCCCATCTCCACAGAGGGAACGAATTAAGTGGCCTAAATAGCCTGTGGTAATATAAATCTGTCGAATACCATTGCGCCGTAGCCATTTCAACAATAACTCAATGACGGGTAGCCCACCTACTGGCATCAATGGTTTTGGTAAGACTAAGGTATAAGGTCTTAATCGTGTGCCTTTGCCGCCGGCTTGTATTACTGCTTTCATTTTTTTTAACCTGGTTTAGCCTAATTTAAATAAATTTGAAGAGCCCAGTTCGCCCGAATATCAATTTTCGGCTTTTTTTTCGTGGTGTTTCACGTTCTCGTTTAACATAAGTCTTACTAAGATAAACCACGAAGTCAGTGTTTTCATAAGCGAGTCGAGAGGTGAACAATGGTAAAACAACTCTACCATAAAGAATAAATGCAACTCAGCAGTTTGGGTTAGTATAGATTCTAAACCAGTTAGAAACAAAGCCGCAAAAAAATCCTGTTTAATAGCTGCAACTGTTTTACCTGTAAAGTTATCTATTTTTATAAGTTCCTTTAAGATTTATCCTAACGTCTAAACCAAAAAGAGTCTCGATACCCCAACGTTTCAAGCCTGTCCCGGTTTCGACGTCAGGAGAAATCTTGAGGGGTATAGGAGAAATCTTTACAATTCTTTTAACATTTGTGTGGTAAATTTTTCACTGTAAGATTTCTCCTAACGTCGAAAATGATGTAACAAGAACTTCTGTCTCTCCAGTGCTTAATCTAATTCGTACAAGATCCCTCCTATCGTCGGGACACTGTTATTTGCTCGGATAACCCCAAAATTTTACACTTTTTTTTTAACTTCTCCATTAGCGGTTAATTAAGCTTAACCATAGAGGCTAAAAAATGTAGGAGGTGTAATTTAGATCAAAGATAATAAGATCATTGGTTTGCGTATGTGAGAGGTGTTTCAAAGCCAAATTAACCTCATACGCTTTGGCGGGCGCAAGGCTGCGCCAATCAACAACAACCTTATTAAGGGGATCGTACATCACTGAGGCGAGCGCATAACCATGCTCCCCAACTATTTAGTATAACACATTTTCCTTAACTTAATGGCATTGGGTTGCAAACCCTGTCCGGTACAACTCATCTCTTATTAGTAGTTAACTGCTTAGGCATTTTGAAGGCTATTTGAGGTTCGACTTAATTTAGTCTCATCTCTTATTAGTAGTTAACTGCTTAGGCATTTTGAAGGCTATTTGAGGTTCGACTTAATTTAGTCTCATCTCTTATTAATGGTT
>JBDLJY010000267.1:0-9150 GCA_039714115.1 Pseudomonadota bacterium
AAACACGCAACCCATGCCACCAGAACCCAGAATACTGAGCATCGGATATTTATCAACATCATGCAAAGCATAACATTTATCAATAAATAACTTTTCCGCAGCCGCCACATTGCCCGTCGAAGATAATAAACTGCCGCCCATAATCATCACATCAGGAGAACAATTGGGCAAAGCTTTTAACTGGCTAATCGCCGCTTGAATCAATTTTAGGCTACTACTATTATGATGCGTAAATTCATCACGGAGTTTGACTTGGGCAGATAAATCAAAACGCGCCATCAATTTCGCCATCGACTGTTTTAAAGCCTTAACATCATCAGCAATTGCCCCGATTTCCCAATGTAAAGTCTCCGTTTCCGCCAACACTTGGCTAATTTGAGAATTCAACAATTCGCCCCAACTGTGAAAACGCTCAGCAAAATCCAACCATTCCTGATGCGTGTTTTGCCAAGCGGCTTGAGCGGCTTGTAAATTTTGTGGCACGGCTTTGATAGCGTTTTGCAAACTGTCCAATTGTGACGACAATTGAGTCGCCTCAGAAAACTGCCCTAATTTCATGGCTTGCATGGCATTCGCATGTTGCTCATCCAATTGTTTTTGTAAGCGCGTGACGAGTTGAGCTTGAGTGGCTTTAATATCGCGGACATCGAGCAATAAATTTTCTCTTTGTAAGGCAGCGATAGTCTCTTGAGTACGCTGATCTCGGCGGAAAATATCATGGAGAAAAAACAGCGTCGCGTTACCTAATAAATCCTCAAAGCGGAAAAAGACTTCAACGGTTTCATCGGCAAGATAATCAGGCAAACGATGTAATTGATCAAGGATTAAATCAGTAATGGCTAATCCGCCTTTAACAAAGGCAGCTAATTCGGATTCAGTTAATTTGCGTTTATCCGCAGTAAAAATAGGCGGTAATTTAGATAAGAGTTTAATATTATCAATGAGTTGATTACGCAACGCTTTTTGATCTAGCTCAGCACTGTGATGAGCGGCGAACTTTTGAAAATAAAGCTTTTGCTCAGGCGTAGCCAAACCCGCACCAATAGCAGCGATAGCATAGGTGTAGCTATCTTGATAACTTTTAGCGATTTCAAAAGCACTAAAAGTAAAATGGTTTTGGAAAATGGTGATGGCTTTGCTCGCTTTATCTACTACAAAATCAGCGAGAGCACCCTCTTTTAATAGGGTACTTAGAGCCCAATGCCATTAAGTTAAGACAAACCTGACAGGTGTCAAAAACCTGTAAGGTTAATTTTCCCTTTAATTTACAACGACCTGCCATGTTTTGGATACCTGGCAGGTCTGATTTTGGGGCTTAACTTAATGGCATTGACTTAGAGCCGTGTTTATTATTGTGTTGGATAACATCAACCGACACCCCTTGTTTTGTTGTGCCCACGCGATTAATGGGTAGCTGATATCCTGAAAATTAAAAAAATTAACTACAAGGATTGTATTTAAGAAAGGATAAGTCCACAGTGCTATTTAGGTTTTGCCTTATCCCTTCTTAAATGTAATCCTTGTAGTTATTGTGGTTTTGACTTATCATCTGGGTTGCAAATTATGCAACAATCCAAGGTAAATTTTGTAATTTGTCTTTAGACACAACTTTTGGATGTGCATCAATCGCTCTTAATCTTCTTCCCAATTGAATTTGTAAATTAGACAAATCCCAGTTCGATTGTTTCAATGTTCGTCTCTGAGGTGGTAATTCTATATGAACAATAACTTTTATTTGATTTGCAATTAAAAAATCTTTAGCAATTTGTCTTTCTCCTACTGAATTATTGACGTTAATTTTCATCGGTAAAATGGCTGCTAAAGTTGAAATGACTTTATTAATAATTGCTTCAATCAATTCATTCATGGTTAATATCTTAGTATTAGGATCAGTATAATCTTTTATTTCAATTAAATAACCTATTTCCTGATTGACTGCAAGTATATCAACGGCTTTAATTCCGTTAGTCATTTTACTAAAATGTTTACGATAAAAGGTACTGTCATCGAATTTGATAGCATCACAATCAAAGTTAAATATTAAGTTTCCCTCAATGATTTGCATAATTAATCTTATTCATAAATCTATCACTTTGATCTAAATTTTCATCTAAAATAATTAAATCATCTAAATCTTCGATATCTTCACTTTGAGAAACTCGCAAATTATTTTCTACTTCAATTCCCAAACTAAAATATTTAATTTTAGTATTGATTTCTCTTAAAATTTCAAATTCTTTGATTAAGAATAAACTATGTGTATTGATAAATATTTGCACACCAATAGAGGATAAATCTACCAAAACTTTAGCCAATTCTCTAATTAATTTAGGATTTAAGTTAGATTCAGGTTCATCCCAAAACAAAATCGTATTTTGATTCAACGAACCATTAGCAATTAAGTGTGAAAGTGTTCCAATTTTCCTCAATCCTTCGGCAACTAATGAAATTTCAATTTTTTTGCCATTTTGAGGTAATAAATAAACTCGCCCTTTCTCTAATAGTAGTTTACCATTCAATAATGTTTCCAAACTTTTTAAAATTTGTTTTTCTGGCGACGAAATCTCTTTTAATACCAATAAGCCGAGTGTTTTTGCTAGGTGATAATAAATTTCATCGAAAGGGAGTTGTCGTGTTAGATAAAGGGACATAAAACCATCATAAAAAGATAACATTTCTTTAGTCGGAATAAATAAACTAGCCTGTTTAATTAATCTCGCTGGCACTTTATTTTTGTCAATATTGACTTGAATTTTAGTTTTTTTTGTAAAATTCAACGGGATGTTATATTCACTAAATTCAATGTTTATATGAGTTTTGTTTTGCCCATTTTTTATTAAGTGAGCTAATTTTTCTGGTTTGAAAATATCAATCAATTTCTGTGGAATCGTTTTTTGTAATAAGTAGCCGTTATTAGAATCTTTTTGTTGGGCTACAATATTATTACTTTCAATTAATGAATATAATAATCGGAGTAGATGGCTTTTGCCGGTGTCATTTTCACCAATAACAATATTCAATCCGTTAGAAAAATTGAATTGGTTTTTTCCAAAAATCGTAAAATTTTCGATATTCAAACTTTTTATTCGCATGATTTTTTAGCTCCTTTCGACAGAATATTTAATCATTTTTCGACCACAGTCTTAATCATAAAGATTAACTTATGGTTATCATTAGGCAAAACGAGTCGCACTATTTTGACTTATCCCTGCTTTAGTTACTATTCCTTATTCCCACTACCGTGTACCTGACAACCAGATTGAATATGCCAAGCACCTTTGACGTTATCTCGTAAGTCGCAGTTTTCTATCGTAGCTGCTCCGTCTTTATATACATACACAGCCCAATGTTTATTCTGTTTAATGCTACATTTCTGGACAACGGGATTGCCTCCTTCAGTAATTGTTATCCCTGATAAAGCATTTCTAAAAATCTCACAATTTTCTATCCGCCCAGTGCCGTTTTCCCAAACCATAACACCGCTTTGTTTACTATCGTGAATTTGGCAACGTTGGACAACGGGATTGCCTCCGTCTCTAATTTGTATCCCTACAATATCACAATTTTCTATCCGCCCGATGCCGTTTTTATAAACCAAAATACTGCCTTGTTTTCCATCCTGAATTTTGCAATGCTGGACAATGGGATTGCCTCCTTCTATAATTGCTATCCCTGCTAAAGCATTTCCAAAAATCTGACAGTTTTCTATCCGCCCGGTGCCGTTTTTATAAACATAAACACCGCTTTGTTTACTATCGTGAATTTTGCAATAACTAACAATCCCCTCAGTCTCACTACCATGAATTCCGACACAACTCAACGTCTCCGAAGAAATATCACAATTTTCCAAGGTTAATTTTCCCTGTGGAATATATACTGCAAAATATCCTTCAGCACGATTCCGCAAACTTAGCCCACGTACTAAGGCTTTATCAGTTTTCATAAAAATGCAATCTGCATTTTTACTTTCAATAATAATCTCCGCTACTTTCCCTTCACCGATAATCTCTAGCGGCTTATCTATGACTAATTCTTCTTGGTAATTGCCCGGTTTTACTGATATACGATTACCAGCTTTAGCTTTTTTGATAGCAGCACTGATGGTTTTACATTTACCCGTTGGTGATACTTCTATAGTAGTCGTACCTTCCTTATTCCCACTACGATGTACCTGACAACCAGACTGAATATGCCAAGTACTTTTGGCGTTATCTCGTAAGTCGCAGTTTTCTATCGTACCTGCTCCGCCATCATACACATACACTGCCCAGTGTTTATTCTCTTTAATGGTACATTTCTGGACAACGGGGTTGCCACCTTCACTAATTGCTATCCCTGCCAAAGCATTTCCAAAAATCTGACAGTTTTCTATCCGCCCGGTGCCGTTTTCCCAAACCATAACACCGCTTTGTTTACTGTCGTGAATTTGGCAATGTTGGACAAGGGGATTGCCTCCGTCTCTAATTTGTATCCCTACAATCTCACAATTTTCTATCCGCCCGATGCCGTTTTTATAAACCAAAATACTGCCTTGTTTTCCATCCTGAATTTTGCAATGCTGGACAATGGGATTGCTTCCTTCTATAATTGCTATCCCTGCTAAAGCATTTCCAAAAATCTGACAGTTTTCTATCCGCCCGGTGCCGTTTTTATAAATATAAACACCGCTTTGTTTACTATCGTGAATTTGGCAATAACTAATAATCCCCTCCGCACCATGAATTCCGACACAACTCAACGTCTCCGAAGAAATATCACAATTTTCCAAGGTTAATTTTCCCTGTGGAATATATACTGCAAAATACCCTTCAGCACGATTCCGCAAACTTAGCCCACGTACCAAGGCTTTATCAGTTTTCATAAAAATGCAATCTGCATTTTTACTTTCAATAATAATCTCTGCTACTTTCCCTTCACCGATAATCTCTAGCGGCTTATCTATGACTAATTCTTCTTGGTAAACGCCCGGTTTTACCAGTATACGAGCACCAGCCTTAGCTTTTTTGATAGCAGCATTGATGGTTTTACATTTACCCGTTGGTGATACTTCTATAGTATAAGTATCTTCCTTATTCCCACTACCGTGTACCTGACAACCAGACTGAATATGCCAAGTACCTTTGGCGTTATCTCGTAAGTCGCAGTTTTTTATCGTACCTGCTCCGCCATCATACACATACACAGCCCAATGTTTATTCTGTTTAATGGTACATTTCTGGACAACGGGATTGCCACCTTCACTAATTGCTATCCCTGATAAAGCATTCCCAAAAATCTCACAATTTTCTATCCGCCCAGTGCCGTTTTTGTCAATAATAATTCCGATTCCTTTACTATCGTGAATTTTGCAATAACTAATAATCCCTTCAGTTTCACTGCCAGAAATATGGACACAAAGCAACGTATTTGAAGTAATATCACAATTTTCCAATCTTAATTTTCCTTGTGGAATATCTACGGCACAATCCCCTTCAGCACGATTCCGCAAGCTTAGTCCACGTATCAAGGCTTTATCAGTTTCCATATAAATACAACTGGTATTTTTACTTTCAATAATAATATCCGCTACTTTCCCATCTCCGACAATCTTTAGGGGTTTGTCTATGACTAAATCCTCTTGGTAAATGCCCGGTTTTACTAATACACGATTACCGGCTTTAGCTTTTTTGATAGCAGCACTGATGGTTTTACATTTACCTGTTGGTGATACTTCTATAGTATAAGTATCCTCCTTATTTCCACTACGATGTACCTGACAACCAGGCTGAATATGCCAAGCCCCTTTAGCGTTATCTTGTAAGTCGCAGTTTTCTATCGTTCCTGCTCCGCCATCATATATATATACTGCCCAATGATTATTCTGTTTAATGGTAGATTTCTGGACAACGGGATTGCCACCCGTCTTGATTTCTATCCCTGCTAAAGCATTTCCAAAAATCTGACAGTTTTCTATCAGCCCAGTGCCGTTTTCATAAACCACAACACCGCTCTCTTCACTATCGTGAATTTTGCAATGCTGGACAACAGGATTGCTACCTTCTCTAATTTGTATCCCTCCGATATCACAATTTTCTATCCGCCCGATGCCGTTTTTATAAACCAAAATACTGCCTTGTTTACCATCGTGAATTTTGCAATGCTGGATAACGGGATTGCTACCTTCTCTAATTGCTATCCCTGCCAAAACATTGCCAAAAATCTGACAATTTTCTATCCGCCCAGTGCCGTTTTCATAAACATAAACACCGGCTTCTTTACTATGGTGAATTTTGCAATGCTGGACAACGGGATTGCCTTCTTCTCTAATTGCTATCCCTGCCTTAGCATTACCAAAAATCTCACAGTTTTCTATCCGCCCGGTGCCGTTTTCCCAAATCAAAACACCGCTATCTTTACCATCGTGAATTTTGCAATGCTGGACAATGGGATTGCTACCTTTACTAATTGTTATCCCTGCTAAAGCATTTCCAAAAATCTGACAGTTTTCTATCCGCCCAGTGCCGTTTTCATAAACATAAACACCGCCTTGTTTACTATTGTGAATTTTGCAATAACTAACAATCCCCTCCGCACCATGAATACCAACACAACTCAACGCATTCGATGTAATATCACAATTTTCCAAGGTTAATATTCCTTGTGGAATATATACTGCAAAACACCCTTTAGCACGATTCCGCAAACTTAGTCCACGTACTAAGGCATAATCAGTTTCCATAGAAATACAATGGGATTTTTTACTTTCAATAATAATATCCGCTACTTCCCCTTCTCCAATAATCTCTAGGGGTTTATCTATGATTAAATTCTCTTGGTAAATGCCCGGTTTTACTAATACACGATTACCGGCTTTAGCTTTTTTGATGGCAGCGCTGATGGTTTTACATTTACCTGTTGGTGATACCTCTATAGTATAAGTATCCTCCCTATTCTCACCACGACGCACCTGACAGCTAGATTGAATATGCCAAGCACCTTTAGCGTTATCTTGTAAGTCGCAGTTTTCTATCGTACCTGCTCCGCCATCATACACATACACTGCCCAATAATCATTCTGTTTAATGGTACATTTCTGGACAACGGGATTGCCACCCGTCTTGATTTCTATCCCTGCTAAAGCATTTCCAAAAATCTGACAGTTTTCTATCCGCCCGGTGCCGTTTTCATAAACCACAACACCGCTTTCTTCACTATCGTGAATTTGGCAATAACTAACAATCCCCTCCGCACCATGAATACCGACACAACTCAACGTCTCCGAAGAAATATCACAATTTTCCAAGGTTAATTTTCCCTGTGGTATATCTACGGCATAACCATTTCCAGCACGATTCCGCAAACTTAGCCCACGTACCAAAACTTTGTCAGTTTCCATAGAGATACAACTTGCATTTTTACTTTCAACCACAATATCTGCCACATCCCCATCACCGATAATCTCTAGCGGTTTATCTATGACTAAATCCTCTTGGTAAATGCCCGGTTTAACTAAAATACGATCACCCGCTTTAGCTTTTTTGATAGCGGCACTGATGGTTTTGCAGTCTCCATGTAACCACGACATTAACCATGATTTTTTAGCAACCACGATGACAGATTGTTCTGGCTCTTTTTTACGTTGTGTTATCATAATTCTACTCTTGAGTTAATAGGTTTATTATTATAACAAAAAAATTTAGGCAAGGGGATTTTCGTCTATTTTGTTTTAAACACTGGGAAGTCTTTGCCAAAGGTTTGAATGTGTTTTAGCCAGCAGGATAGTCCACTTGGGTTTCACGCCGACTGTCGATGACGAGCAGGCACGTTTGGAAAGAACAAATTGATGGGTGCATGATAAAAAAACAAACTACAAGGATTGTATTTAAGAAAGGATAAAACCCCAGTTCTATTTCAATGCCATTAAGTTAAGCCCCCAAATCAGACCAGGTATCCAAAACCCATGACGTTGTAAACTAAATAAAAAATTAACCTGACAGGTTTTTGACACCTGTCAGGTTTGTCTTAACTTAATGGCATTGAGTTCTATTTAGGTTTTGCCTTATCCCTTTTTAAATGTAATCCGTGTAGTTATTGATTGTACTATTCCTTATTCCCACTACGCCGCACCTGACAGTCAGACTCAATATCCCAAGCACCTTTAGCGTTATCTCGTAAGTCGCAGTTTTCTATCGTACCGGCTCCGCCATCATACCACCCACACTGCCCAATAACTATTCTGTTTAATGGTACATTTCTGGACAACGGGATTGCCACCTTTAGTAATTGCTATCCCTGCCTTAGCATTCCCAAAAATATCACAGTTATCTATCCGCCCTGTGCTGTTTTCATTAACCAAAACACCAGTTCCTTTACCATCGTGAATTTGGCAATGACTAACAATCCCCTCCGTCTCGCTGCCATGAATACCAACACAAGTCAACAAATTCGTAATTCTACCATGCCGAAAAAAAAACACATCACGCCTTATTCAACCGATATCCTGCTTTTTTGTTGCTAAATTAAATTTAAATATAAACCATAAATGTCAAATAATTGTGTAATACTATTGCCCTCTATCGTGTAACTAATCTCCCAATCATTAGTCCTTTTGAAACCAAAAGATTTATTTCTTTGAACCTGTTGCAGGACGGACTTTACCCATTGTATCCCAAAAGCCTTAGAGCGTAAAAGGCTCGTAGTAGCGGCTTTCGGGATAACAAAAAGCCAATTAAAACGCCAATTATTACAAGCAGGGTTAGTAACAAAACAAGAGGAACCATTTATTATGAATGCTATCGGCATAGAAAATTTACGATGTCTCTCCGACACCGGCTTAATTAAACTCAAACCTATCACCGTATTACTTGGACAAAACTCTGCCTGAGCAGGTTTGCAACTTTTATTGACCCTGATCCACAAGTGTGTTTGCAAAAAGCGAAACAGAAACATCCAACCGCTATACTCTTGGAAATGTGCTTAAACGAAACAGGGGCATGTGGTCGAAACTATTCTTCCAGATGGATTTAATGGCTGTTGATAGTTCGATCATGACAATGGATGCCATGTTAGATACGGGATTCACTGATTGGTTGGCCATGAATCTTCAAGACATAGAATGCTTGGGATGGTCATTTATCATGAAACAAAAAAAGCAGACGGCTGGGGGATTTG
>JBDLJY010000268.1:0-9139 GCA_039714115.1 Pseudomonadota bacterium
AATCTTTTTCATCTGTCCAACCACCATAAGCCGCAATAATCTCTTGAAAAAGCTTGATAATGGAGACAAAACCCGTTGAGAGTTTGTCTATGGGCACGGCGCCTAAATACAATTTTCCTTCATCAAATTTAATATTTAAGCCGCCATCCTTTATTAAATTTAAACTCGGTTCAAGTTTTTGCATTAACTCGAACACGCTTACAACTTCAAAAACTCGATTTTGATTTTCAGGCACAAAATTTGGGTTGATAATCAGCCTTGAATTAAACCAATCCGCTATCTCTGTCTTTTCAACAGATTTTCCATTCATATAATTAAAGCTTCTAAGAAATGCGTCCAAAAACCTATCATACTTATCACCCAAAATGGTAATATGATTTTTGTCAATATTTTTGGTATACCCTCTATTTTTGGCACCAACAAAGACGAGCGGTTTATCAACCGTCAGATGACGATTGACTATGTTCTCAAAATCTTTGATTTTGGTTTGATTGAGACTAAGCGCTGTGGCTAATCGCAAATCCAAGTTCTTTATGACATCATTAATATATTTAAAAAAAAATACCTGAATACTTCTGAGTATTTGATTGACTGAATAAACTATGACAATAAAGCAGTGATCTTGCCATATTTTCAAGCAAGTTAGTTTTACCTACCGCGTTGTCACCAATAAAGCAATAGACTCTTTTATCTTTGTCAAGATTTATATCAAAGTCTAATCCAGCATCTGTTTGTTCTGCTACAAAATGATAAATCATGGATATGTCCTTAAAATTGGCTGTCATTATTATATCACCTTTATTCCGCTAATCCGTTATACTTGAGCCAACTAAAAAGAGAGCCATAATGCACATACTCCAAGTCCACAATCAATACCAACAAGCGGGTGGTGAAGATGTCGTCGTTCGTGCTGAAAAAGCCTTACTTGAAAACCACCATCACACAGTCTCATTATTTCTGACTGACAATCACACCATTAAAAATGTACTACAAAAAATAACCACCGTTGCCACCCTCGCCTATTCCAGAAAATCTCGGCAACAACTTAAAATTGCCATTGCCAATTTTCAACCAGATATTGTCCATGTCCATAATTTTTTTCCGCGTTTAACCCCTTCTATTTATGATGCGGCGGCTGAATTCGGAGTGCCGGTTGTACAAACACTACATAATTACCGTACAATATGCCCTGGTGCATTTTTAATGCGAGATGGTAAAATATGCGAGGTGTGCGTCAAGCATTCAGCCTATCATGCCGTCAAGTATGGTTGTTATCGTGACTCAAAATTGGGGACGTTGGCGGTTGCCTATATGGTACAAAGCCACCGGGGCACTTGGCAAAGCAAAGTCAACCAGTTTATCGCATTGACAGAATTTGCTCGCCATAAATTTATCAGTGCTGGTTTCCCCGCCGATAAACTGAGGGTAAAGCCTAATTTTGTCACTGATCCACTGACATCAACAACTGAAAAGCGCAGCGGCGCACTTTATGTGGGTCGCCTGAGTAGAGAAAAAGGTATTATCACCCTACTGAAAGCTTGGCAAAACTTGGCGGAGATACCCTTAACTATCGCTGGTGAAGGTGAAATAGTGCCACATCTCAAAACGAATATCACCCTATTGGGTTGGCAAACCGCCGCCCAAGTCAAGCAGCTTATGCGCCAATCTGCTTTTTTAATCATGCCATCAGAATGGTATGAAGGTTTTCCGATGGTATTGGTTGAAGCTTTTGCACACGGCTTGCCAGTGATCGCCTCAAAACTGGGCGCGATGGCTGAAATTGTGGAGGATGGTGTGACGGGCTTACATTTTGAAGCGGGTAATGCAAATGATTTAGCAAATAAAGTCCATTGCTTACAGAGCCAATCTGAACTCTGCAAACGTTTGGGACAACACGCCCGGCAAGTGTATCTGGACAAGTACACGCCGGAAAAAAATTATCAACACTTAATGACAATTTACCAAACCACGCTAAATGGATAATCGACAACTTATTTTAAGCATGAAAGTGAATCCAGTCTCTTATGAAGAGACGATTAATCAAATCCTCAAATGGACTGCTCAACCACAAAGCCGTTATATTTGTTTCTCCAATGTGCATATGTGTATGGAAACTTTCGAGAGCTTAGCTTTCCGCGATGTTGTGAATGAGGCGGACTTAGTGGTACCAGACGGTAGGCCAATTGTTTGGGCTTTGCAATTATTAGGTGTTAAAAATGCGACTCAAGTGCGTGGACCTGCTCTGGTGCCAAAATTATTGAAGCTTGCGGAACAACAAGCTTTATCCGTCGGTTTTTATGGCGGCACACCCGATGCACTGGTAGAACTGAAAAAACGCTTGGCCCATATTTTTCCAAAAATAAAAGTGACTTGCACGATTTCTCCTCCCTTTCGTGCCTTGACACAGGCTGAAGACAGCGCATTTATTGATGAAATTAATCGCTCAGGAACACAAATTTTGTTTGTTTTCTTAGGTTGTCCCAAACAGGAGCAGTGGATGGCGGCTCATCGGGATAAACTTTCCTGTGTTATGTTGGGAGTAGGTGCTGCCCTGAATTTTTTGACGGCTCATCAAAAACAGGCACCGCCTGTGATGCAGAAACTGGGCTTGGAATGGTTACACAGGCTCTCTCACGAACCGCGCAGATTATGGAAGCGTTATTTTAAATATAATACTTTGTTTTTGTTTTGTTTTTTTTGGTTTAATGTGAAAAAAACATAACAAAAATAGAACGTTAGTTTTAACTAACCCATTTTTTCGTTGGAGATGAATCAAGTCGAACTCATATATGAGCAACATTTTAGAATCAACTCAAGAAAAAGATATCCGATTAAGCTTAACGCTCAAATCTGAAGACAATCAAGATGAAATCGATCTGCGAGGCTATTGGGCAGTCTTTAAAAAATACAAATGGCATACCATTTGGATAACTTTTTTTGTTGGCTTATTGGCAGCATTGTATAGTTTGTCGTTGACACCTATTTATCAAGCGACAGCAACCCTGCTACTCGAAATGAATGCAGCAAATATTGTTGCCATTGAAGAAGTGTACGACCAACGCGCTAATAAAGAATACTATGATGCTCATGTACACATGTTGCAATCCCGTCTGATTGTCGAAAAGGTGATTGATCGCTTGAACTTGGCAAGTCATCCAGAATTCGATCCCACACTGGAACGTGGTTCAAAATTAAACTGGCGTGACTGGTTATCGGCCCTATTTCCTCAAAAACCGCCTGAAAAACCTTCGCTTGCCAAACAACGTAATGCCATCGTCAAAGCCTTTCAAAGCCGTTTAAGCGTTAGTCAGGTAAAGAATAGTCCATTGCTTGAGATTAATTTTGAATCATCGGATCCAAAATTGGCCGCCAAGGTGGCTAATACGCTGACTGAAACCTATCTCGAAAATGATTTAGAATCGCGTCTGCAAATGACCAAAAAAGCGGCTGGTTGGTTGATAGAGCGTCTGGAGGGACTGCGTTTGACTTTGGAAAAATCTGAAAAAGCGCTACAACGCTATTTGGAACAACACAGCCTAGTCGATGTGGCAGGAGTCAAAAGTGTCGTGGCAGAGCAACTTAGGGAAGTCAGCCGTGATCTAGAAAAAGCGCGAAAACAACTCTCTGAAGCCACTAATGCCTATCGGCAACTACGAGCTTTGAAAGGTCGCCCTATAGAAGATTATGAAACCCTTCCGATGGTACTTAATCATTCCTTGGTCAGACATTTTAAGGAAATTGAAGCCGGGGCATTAGGCAAAGTGGCGGAATTAAGCAAACGTTATGGTGCTCAACATCCGACGATGATAGCCGCGAAGGCTGAACTGAAAGCGGCGCAGGATAATACCATTAAGCAAATAAAGCAAGTGATAGAGAGTTTTAGTAAGGAATACCAAGTCGCCAATGCCAATGTTGCTGCCTTGCAAAAACGTATGAAACAACTAGAAAACCAAGTTCAAGATATTACCCAAAAAGAATATCAACTCAGAGTCTTGCAACGGGATGTGGAAACCAACCGGCAACTTTATGACATGTTTTTAGCCCGTTTTAAAGAAACGGACGTCTCACAAACACAACAATCCAGTGTAGGGAGAGTGGTTGATCCGGCAGTGGTCCCTATTTCTCCTACCAAACCTAGAAAAAACATGATCATTGCTTTGGCTTTGATGGTGGGTTTTGTGTTATCGGTCATGTTGGCGTTCTTGTTGGATTATTTGGATAATACTTTGAAAGGGGGAGAAGAGGTGGAGCCAAAATTGGGGCTACCATTGTTAGGTGTCTTACCCAAGGTGAAAGTGTCCAAAAAGGAGAAGTTTAAACTGGCACACTTGTTATTGCGCGAAGGCAAATCACAGTTTGCGGAAGCTATCCGTACTATCCGTACCGGCATTATGCTTTCTAAAGTGGATAATCCTCATAAAGTCCTGCTGGTGACTTCCTCAGTGCCGGCTGAGGGCAAGACGACTTTTGCTATTAACCAGGCGTTTGCATTAGGACAAATGAACAAAGTCTTGTTGATTGATGCAGATATGCGTCATCCTAGTGTGGGCAGAGCATTTGGATTGACGCAGGAATCACCGGGGCTTTCAGAATTGATTACTGGCACCCAAGAGATGTCCGACTGTATTCACACAATGGAAGAGACTGCTGTTGACATTATTCCGAGCGGAGCAGTTCTCCCCCCCAATCCATTGGAATTGCTGGCTTCACAACATTTTAAAGACATTTTAACCAAACTGGAGCAAAGCTATGAATATATTGTGATTGACACCGCGCCGACAGTCGTTAGTGATCCACAGGTATTGTCCAGCTATGCGAATGGGGTGGTGTATCTCATCAAAGCCGATAGCACACCCTATCAGTTGGCTCAGGAAGGGATAAAAGGCTTGCAACAGGTGGGTGCCTCAATGGTGGGTGTGGTGTTAAATCAGTTGGATGTGACAAAATCTAGCACATATTATGGTAAATATGGCTATTATCATAAAAAGTATTATGGCTATTGAAACATGTCCAAGATAAATCTTGGACTCCTAGCAAAATAATCAACAGGAGTATCCATTATGAAAGATAATTTTAGAAGAACAATATTGCTTTTATTCGCAATGTTACCAATGCACAACAGCTTTGCCGTTCCTGCTAACTCTATTGGCATGGTAGATATAATCCAAGGAGAAGTTTATGCCATTTCCGCTACGGGAGAAAGACGTCAATTAAGCAGCAATGCGCCTATTTATGTCGGTGACAGCATTGAAACTGAAAACGGTGCCGTTGTGTTAGTTATGGCTGATGGTACCCAGTTCGATATTTACGATAACAGCCGCCTGAGAATTAATGCTTATCAGTTCCAGGAGCAAAACAGTGATCATGCAGAATATACCATTGAGAATGGGCAGGTTGACTATTTCAGCGGTGACATGGAGCAGCGTGACAATGAAGTCGCATTTATCACTCCTCATCAGGTGATTAAACCGCAAGCGACTGGATTGGGTACAGAAATTCGTTTTTATAGCTTACCGGATGGGACAGTCACGGGTTATGTTGCGGCTGGCAAAGTGGAGGTTGAGCGCAATAACGATGGCGGCAGCGTATCTGCTAATGAGGGACAGTTTTTTATTGTCGAGCAGAATACTACCGCTCAGGGAGAAAATGAAAATGAGTATGTCACAACCGTGACTCAAGATCAGAATGCTTTTGTTTCTCAAATACAGTCGACTTCTTTGCCTTCCAATATGACCATGCCGCAAGGAACTACACAAGTATCTAATACGACTCAACAGGAAGATGAAAACACGAATGTCATAATAGGTGGCGGCTTAGCTACAACGGCTTCTCCCCAGTAAAAGATACCTCCAAGATAAATCTTGGACTCCTACAAATATCATGTCTAACAACCGACTCTTTTTCGCGCTATTGGTACTACTGATTTGGTTGCCGTTGCCATTGGCGAGTAATCGAGCTTGGGCTTGGGCTATTCTGATCATTGGGATCAATACACTGGCATTGGTTTGGCTATACAGCCTGCTGCGCGGGCGAGCCAGCCTCACGCCTGTGTTTGTCAAAGCCAAGCCGATATTCATTATTTGGGGATTGTGGCTGTTACTGATTTTCGTTCAGCTCATCCCCTTGCCCATCACTTGGCTTGAATGGCTCTCCCCCCAATCCGCGTTCTGGCAGAGTTCAACGCTGTCAGTCGATCCACACGCCACCTCAGTTGCTTTATTGAAAAGTTTCAGTTATGTCTTATTATTCGCACTGATTTTGTTGTTGACATTTCGTAATACTCGCTTGCGTTGGCTGGCTTATGCCTTGATTCTCAGTGGCTTTTTGCAAGCCCTCTATGGCAGTTTTATGACCCTATCTGGTTTGGAATATGGATTTTTGCATGAAAAAGTCTATCACCGGGGCGTTGCTACCGGCACTTTTATTAACCGCAATCATTTGGCCAATTATTTGATACTCTGTTTGGCGGTAGGCATCGGCGTTTTAATTGCTCAACTTGAGGATAGAAGTGTTTCGAGCTGGCGGCAGTTTTTTCGCAACTTATTGGCTTGGCTCTTTAGCGCGAAAATACGTTTGCGCCTCGCTTTAGTGATCATGGTTATTGGCTTAGTGTTGACCCATTCTCGCATGGGTAATACAGCCTTTTTTGCCAGCCTAACGGTGGCAGGCTTCATCGCTCTGTTGTTGTCCAAACAAGCGACTCGCGCCACAGTGATTTTGCTGACGAGTTTAATTATTATTGATATTTTCATCGTGGGCGCTTGGTTTGGGATTGATCGCGTGGTGCAGCGTTTGGAAAATACGACTCTGAGCCATGAAAGCCGTGATGAAGTGAGTCTCTACACCTTGCAATATTGGCAAGATTATCCTTTTTTTGGCTCTGGTTTGGGCAGTTATTATACAACGTTCCCAGCTTATCAGGGAGAAGATATTAGGCTCTACTATGAAGACGCTCACAATGATTATCTACAATTTGCGGCAGAAACAGGGAGTATTGGTTTAGGGCTACTCGGATTAGCGCTATTGATGACCTTTGTGCTGGCTTTGCGTACCCAATATCGGCGCCGCAATCCTTTATGTCGAGGAATCGCTTTTAGCGTGATCATGACAATCATTGCTCTGCTGATTCATAGCACTGTCGAGTTTAATTTACAAATTCCCGCGAATGCCGCTACCTTTATGGTTATTCTCGCACTGGGCTGGGTGGCGGCTTATCTGCCTCGCCATAATCATAAGGGTTGGCAACCCCATCATTTTGTGAGTAAAACGATAGTCATTATTGCTATGCTTGGATTAATTTATTCAAGTTATTTGGCTGCTGTCTGGGGTTGGGCGGATGTGTTACTTAAACAAAGTCAATACAGGATAGCAGAGTCGAGAGACAGGCAAACAAATTTTTTGGAAGCGGCATTACGGTTAAATCCGGGTAATCCTGAAATATGGGAATATTTGGGGGGGGTGCTTGCGAAAACTGGAAAGATTGATACTGAAGTTCTCGCTTTTTTTCAAAAGGCGACTGAACTTAGACCGGTTTATGGCATTTCTTGGGCGCATCTGGCACTGCTCAAACATCGCCTTAATCAACATGATGCAGAGTTTTTTTCGGCACTAAAAAAGGCTAGGAGAGCGGCACCTTGGAATACTTATGTACAACGCATTTTGATGAAAACAAGACTTGCGGCTTGGTATCACCTGCCACAGGAAATGCGCCTTGATTTGATAAACGATTTGGAACGGGAAATCAAGCGGCAGCCTATCGGTAAGCTTATCAGGCAATCTCGTCGACAATGGGCGGTTTGTAGTTTTAGAGCATTACCGCCGGGGTTGGGAAAATTTTGTGGTTTACCTTGACGTCCAAGATAAATCTTGGACTCCTTTTGCCGTGCGGCACGATATGGCATTGGGGTAGGAATTGGTCTGAGGAGTGGCGATTGATTTCTAGTAGCGTGGTTGCCCTTATTGTTATTATTTTTAACAAAACTGGAGCAAAGCTATGAAGCTACCTGCTTGGATTGATTTATTCAAGTTATTTGGCTGCTGTTTGGGGTTTTGCAGAGGTGTTACTTAAACAAAGTCAATACCGGATAGCAGAGTCGAGAGATTGGGAAACGACAAAAAATTTTTTGGAAGCGGCATTTTTTGTGGTTTACCTTGACTAATGGCATTGCTTCGTAGAGTGATTGGACAACGCCCGGTTCGCACGTCGTCTATAACCATATGAAAAAATTCGCTACACAAATAGTGAAGGTGCTCAAACGGCTAATCTGCGCCATTTCATACCCATTTTAATTTAGCTTTGCTCCGCAAAGCGGCATGCATTCCCAAACAGAGTTTGGGAACGATAAAAAGATTTTGACACAACCTGGAGTAAAATCATGTTTTCTGCTAAAACAACAAATACCAGCCTTGCGCTCGCCGTATCGGCGGTGCTTGCAACGACTTCTAGTCAAGCCATACCGATAGCGCCCAACCACACGAGCGATTCAACGCTGTCTAACGGTACCTTGCTGTTGGCATACAATGTGGGTGAATGGGAGACGTATACCAATAGTAAATACACTTACTCCGATGCTGAGCTTCTCGCAAACTATTGGGACAAGCCTACGCCTTGGGATGCCAAGCTCAAAATCGGTAGTCTCATAAAAGCAGGGGATGACGCGGCGGTTGCAAATGCTCTGCGAGGGGCGCGGGCGAATGCCCCACAAGCATATGTGGAGCAACAGCAATGGGATGCGTATGCCAATAGCAAATACACCTACTCCGATGCTGAGCTTCTCGCAGCCTATTGGGGCAAGTCTACGCCTTGGGATGCCAAGCTCAAAATCGGTCGTCTCATAAAAGCAGGGGATGACGCGGCGGTTGCTTGGGCGCTGGCGCAAGCCAATGTGGAGCAACAGCAATGGGAGGCGTATACCAATAGCAAATACACCTACTCCGATGCTGAGCTTCTCGCAGCCTATTGGGGCAAGTCTACGCATTGGGATGCCAAGCTCAAAATCGGTCGTCTCATAAAAGCAGGGGATGATGCGGCGGTTGCTCAGGCGCTACAACAGGCGCGGGCGAATGCCCCACAAGCATCTGTAGAGCAACAGCAATGGGAGGCGTATACCAATAGTAAATACACTTACTCCGATGCTGA
>JBDLJY010000269.1:0-9108 GCA_039714115.1 Pseudomonadota bacterium
CCCCCTATTTAAACCGACTAATCGCAGTACTAAAATATGCCGCACCACCGATGGGAGCTTGGGCGGACAACATACAACAAACCCTAGCTAAACAATTACCCAACAACCAAGGCGATTTAGATGCCGCCTTACACGCCCTACACCATTTATTAAAAGAACAAGATCCCCAATAACATTGGGGAGGCTTAAAAAAGGTTTTGACACCGGAAGGACATTATTTATGGTTGTGCGAACACCACGCACGAGAATATGAATAAAAGACAGAGCTAAAAATCAGATTTTTCAAAAAAATCGGATTTTTTTTGACATAGCTGCTCCGTTAAAAATCAGATTTTTTGAAAAAATCGGATTTTTTTTATCGCCACACCGCATAAATCTCTTTATCCTGAAACTGAATCAGTTCCTCTTTATAGCTTTTGTCTTGATAGGTGATAACGATATCCATGCGTAGTTCATCTGCTACGGTTGGCTCTTTAAAGTCAAATCCTCTGCCGTTCAGGATTGGTTTAAGAAAGGCTAAAAATAATAACCGCCCTTCTCGTTCCAGAAATTGATCTCCGCTCCGTTACTTCGTTTGACATCACGTTGAGAGGAATTTTCCTGCATAAAGGCTTGAAATCTGGGTTTGTCGCGGCTATTTCCATATAAAATATAAGTTTTTTTTTTGTTAAAAAAAAGTTGACATTTTAGGATAAGGTGTATAAAATTCGCTTACCTTTTTTTGGGAGAAAAATTATGACAAAATTGAGTATTCGTGAAGCATCTGAGAAGTTCGGGTTGTCGCGGACGCGATTGTATAAGTTGCTTGATAAGGGGAAAATCGAGGGGGTTCGTTCTTTCAAGCGGGGGCGAAATGCCAGTTCTTGGGTTGATGCTGATAGTTTAGAAAAGCATATATCTATGAGAGCGGAAAATCAAAAACATGGAAAAGGTGGTCCTCGTATAATAAGTGAAGATGAGAGATATGTTTCTGTGCGGCTTGCGGCTGAAAAGGTTGGTTATACTATTCAATATGTTTATCGTTTAGCAAAACGTGGTAGTGTAGGTTCAAAACGTCCGATTGGTAAGCTGGGATGGTTGATCGATCTTGCTGATTTAGAACGATTTCGATTGAAAAAAAATTACTAAAAAGTTTAGGGATAATAGTTTACTTTAAGGAATGAAGTCTGTATAATACGACTTAGTATTTGAAAAATTTTTCCTAAAAGGTTTAGAGATAATGGTTTACTTTAAGGAATTAAATCTGTATAATATGACTTAGTATTTGAAAAATTTTTCCTAAACAGTTTAAAGATAATGGTTTACTTTAAGGAATGAAGTCTGTATAATACGACTTAGTATTTGAAAAATTTTTCCTAAAAAGTTTAGAGATAATAATTTACTTTAATGAATGAAATCTGTATAATACGACTTAATATTTGAAAAATTTTTTCCTAAAAAGTTTATAGATAATAGTTTACATTAAGTTCTCTAACAATCAGGTGAACACACCCAAATAGACGCAAGACTTATATAATAAGTCTGAATGGTACGGGCAAGTGAAACTCGGACTCTCCCGGTAAACGTGGGAACAGAGGGCTGTAGGAGTTAATTTGAGTTGCAAATTATTAGCGTACTCATTGAGTACGCTAATAGCTTTCAATTCACTAACTATCACTAACTATAGGCATTGACTTCACTCAATGCCTAAGCGAGGCAAATATTATGACATCTTCAATCCAAAGTCAAGGACAATTATTACCTTCGTCACTAACGAGTAGTGCTCGGTTAAATAAAATAATTCCAGCCTTAGCAGCCGCAAAACAAGAAATTAGTGTCGTCACAAAAAATAAGATCAACGATTATTACAATTCTGGCTATGCTGATATGGCTGCGTTTGAACAGACGTTGGCGCGGCATGGACTTTTTTTGATGCAGCCTGTCCAGATTGTTATGGATTCTGGTGAATGTCATCTGGAAATTACAACCTCCTTATGGCATAGCTCCGGGCAATTTCTTTCCAATATGTCCAAGGTACCATATTGGGTACAAGCTCAAAATGGGCAACCGCATGAGAATATCCATGGAATTGCTAGTCTTATGACATACTTTCGTCGACAATTAAAGATGTCATTTTTGGATTTAGCTGCTGGTGACGATGACGTACAACCCCCGAGTTCGACTGAGATTACGGCATTGAATCAGTCAATTTCGACGTTAAGCGAGGCTTGTCAGAAGGCAATTTTGGGCCGGTTAAGAGAGGTAAACTGCAAAGGAATTGAGGGGCTTTCCCCACAGCAGTTTTATCGTTTGAAGGATTATGTGGCGCGTCATTCAAAAAACGTGCCAGTTGCTCAGCCAGTCGAGGCTCCTGAAAAAGTGCAGGATATTCAGCCAGTCGATCAACCAGTCGTTGAGTCAGTCGCTGAGTCAGTCGCTCAACCAGTCGCTGAGCCAGTTGTTGAGCCAGTCGTTGAGTCAGTCGCTGAGCCAGTCGCTGAGCCAGTCGCTGAGCCAGTCGTTGAGCCAGTCGCTGAGTCAGTCGCTCAACCAGTCGCTCAACCAGTCGTTGAGCCAGTTGTTGAGCCAGTCGCTGAGTCAGTCGCTCAACCAGTCGCTGAGCCAGTCGTTGAGCCAGTCGCTGAGCCAGTCACTGAGCCAGTTGCTCAACCAGTTGAGCCAATTGAAATTATTGAAAAAGTACATGATATTCAAGAACTTAAAAATTCAATTGCCGCTCGTGCCAAAAATCAGAGCATTCCAATTTTATTTCTGGGTGTTTACGCTCAGGATGAGATAATTGACTCAGTGGCGGGTTTAAATGAGGAAGGCTGTAAGAAACTGTTGGCTGAGTGGATGGATGTGGTGATTAATTGGGATCGATCTCGACCAGTTTCCCTAAGCGAGTTGAATAGGATTAGAAGCTGCTTAAACAAGTTCGGCCTGTCTGAAACAGGATTTATGCTGCATGTTGCCAATTCATGGGGATTACCTGAGTATATTTTTAAAAAGGGAGAGCCTTATCGTCTTGAAGACCTTCCTTCAAAGTATTTTAAAAGAACGATGGAAGAAATTTCAAATGTGACAGAAGCAAACAAGTTGGATTGACAATTGAGTGCCTACTCTTGGATGGCGCAACGGCGTGGGCTATCGTTATTTAGATGATTTGAAACGTTTCAATGATGATTTGTGATTGCTCGTAGGTGGCCGGTTCATGTGGGTTGTTGTGTGGGTGCTGATGAGTTTTTCTTACGTGCCGCATTAGCAGAACGAGGGTGCGTGCTCATTGCGGTGAGATATGGGATTTTGGACTCGCTGCATGTCCGATAATATTTACGCTGTTGTTTCAAGAATGGAGCTGAGCTGATTTCCCGAAACCAAAAATGTCTGAACCTTGATTTTAAAGATTATAAGGATTAGGGTTGTTGCGAAATAAAATTAAAATCCGATTTATTAAGCGATTTAACGGCTAAGGGTTTAGTACCAACCAATGCTCAACGGAGTATCCCACAAGCCTTGCCTTCACGCAAGCCAATAAAAATGGAGATTGAGCGTGAGGGGTAATGATATACAATCGAATAAAACCGGCATTCATATTCGTTGTTGAACATTAGTATTAAAGCAAGTCGGGTGGATACGCTAATTCTCTTATTAGCGGAGCATACCCATTACCTAAATTAGTTGTACTAATATATACCAACATTCAGAATTTAGTGTTTAGTCACCTTTATTTTCCAATTGCTTTAAAGATATTAATTCTCGCCAAGAATAAAATCCGTGGGTGCTTTTAATCCAATTCTTGTTGTGAGAAAATGGGATTTCCATCAAACTAACTTTGAAAAGATAATCCAATGACAAACGATGAATTGCTCAAAATAATCAAACAAGCCGCCAAGGATGGTGTGACATCACTTGATCTATCAAATATGTCGAACAAGGCACAAAAGCCATTTTAGCTTATCTCCAAGAAACGGCGAAACATCAACAAAAACAATGGCTTTCAAAACTAATCCTTGTTGGACAAGGCGGCGTTGGTAAAACTTCATTATTACGTGTCTTGCGTGGCGAAAAATTTGATCCTCAAGAGCTAACCACACATGGTATCAGAACTAAAAGCTTGAAAATCGCACATCCCAGCGAAACCAATGTCATCATGCAATTCAACATATCGGACAATGTGAAATCAGTAGTAAAACCGGCACAGGATTTGAAACATTAGAGCAAACCATTGCACAAGCAGCCGCTCAATTACCTTTAATGGGATAAATTTGGCCCAGCGCTTGGCTAAATGCAGCTAATGCTCTCCGTGCCAGAAAAGAAAAATACGCCACCCTACTCGCCTTAAAAATATTTTTAACGAAACAGGGAATTAATAGCGAACAACAACCCATCTTGACACAATGGCTACATGATTTAGGCGACATACTTTATTTTCATGACAAAAACGAACTTGAGGAGATCATTATCCTTAAACCTCAATGGGCGACTGAATACATCAGCAAAGTCTTGGAAAGCAAAGACGTTAAAAAAAGAGGCGGTATTTTGACAGCTCAAGAAGTGGAAAGACTTTGGCACGACTTAACCCCCACCATGCGTGAACACTTCCTGCGCCTGATGGAGCGTTTTGACTCAAACGCTACGAAAAAAACAAACTCACCATAGAATGCGTGCGAGGAAACCGATAAAGACGTCTCCGTATCCCAACTACTTTACGGTTTGGACTGGCGCACCCAAGACTTGGTTTTATCGCGCCTTGAGAAATTAGGTGAAGGCCAAAATCAGAATAGCTCAGAATTAAAAGCCTTACGAGAACTCACGCAGCTATTTAACTGTGAGTCTCTACTAAAACATACTGCTGCCGTAGCAGGTTTGTAACCTGCTCCGTAACAATCCCCTTATTCCGTAAATCCCTGTACTGGGGTTTCAGTAATAACAAGAGCAAACCGGAGCCCCTCATCTCAAACCAAAACGGACAGACTACAAGTAACCCACACACCAATCCCCTTATTCCGTAAATCCCTGTACTAGGGTTTTGTTATTAAAACATGAGTACAGGGATTGACGGAATAAAGGGATTGGCTCAAAAATTGACACAAAGATAATCAGTAATAACAAGAGCAAACCGGAGCACCCTCATCTAACCCCCTTATTCCGTAAATCCCTGTACTTATGTTTTGATGTAGATTTCTCCTTACGTCGAAATGACAAGGCTAAGATACTCTCCTCTAACTAGAAATCATATTTTTTGAAAAAGCTTGTCCCGAAGAACTGAGGGATCGGATTTCTTTAGTACTTAACGTTACGGTATCGGAGTCCAAAATTTATTTTGGGCGACTATTGGACTCGTAAACTTTACGGAGCCATTCCAACATAATTTCCACTCTGTACAGAGCCAGCGGCATTCGATTGTACAAACGCAACTCTAAATGCCGTAAATGCCTGCCTCATCGAACCCTCACTCAGATTAGCTGAAACAAAACCATTACCCAACTGAAAAGCACTTGTAGTATCTAACTGATCAAAATTTGCCGAATAGACATTAACCACTTGATTAACAGCATTAGTAGAAGTAGCATCAGCTTTTATTAAATTAGCAACCTGAATCATCTTAGTAGCAATAGAGTTTTGATCAAAATCCAACGAAATCCCACTACCATTGACTTCCTGAAGAACTGAATCTCCCACATCACCAACAACCGCTCCGCTCAACAACCTGTTAAATGCCTGTTCATCATTACCGCCTGCATTACGATCTTGCAAAAGCGTGACTGTTACATTACCACCAGGATTAGCCTTCTGAGTTAAAGCATTTAATCTTGTGCTTACACCTGACACACTGTTAACAGCTTGAACATTACCACCGCCTGTTCCAAAGTAAAAGTACCTGTATCTGCAATAGGATTCGCAGTTTGAGTCAAAGCAATTATCGTATCTGTTACAACTACATCATTAACAACTTGGGTATTATCCCCCCCCCTGTATTATCTTGGATAAGATGAGTCAACTTATTCGACAAAAAATATTGAGTAGCCGCTGTAACAGTATAGGCTGAAATACGGTTAACAGCCTGTTTCCCGTTAATCGTATTACCATTTTGAGTAAGCGTAAGAGTAGCACCATCCATCGTTACCGTTTGACTACCAAAAAGAAGCGTACCATTAGTAATATTCAAATCGATACTATTCATAGTTTGTATAATAATTTGTGATTTTTTTGAGGTGGATGCAACGCAGTAACGAGCGGAGCGAGAACAATATCCGTTGTACTAATGTCGCTGTAGATTAAATTAGTTTATTTATCAATTATTTGTACTAATGCTAGGCGAACCGGCGTATTCGCCCTGCTCCAAAAGGCTTAACTTAATCGCATTAGCATTTAAGCTTAACAGCGCAAACTTTATGGAGCTATTCCAACGTAATTTCCACTCTGTACAGAACCAGCCGCATTCGATTGTGTAAACACAACTGTAGGTGCTGTAAATGTTTGGACTATCGAACCCCCAGTCGCATTAGCTGATACCAAACCATTACCCAACTGAAAAGCACCTGTTGTATTTGACTGATCAAAATTTGCTGAATTGACATTAACTACTTGTTTAACAGCAGTAATTGATGAGGCATCTGCTTTTATCAAATTAGCAGCCAAGTTCATATGAACAGCATTAGAGTTTTGATCAAAAACCAACGAAACCCCACTGACTTCTTGAGGTACTGAAGCCGCACCACCAACAGGAGTAAGCGTAGTGAAATTCTGGGTAACTGTCCAGCTATCAGCCATCGCAGCACCACCCAACAAACAAAGACTTACTGCGGATGCAAGCACTGTTTTTTTAAAGTGTTTCATCATCAATCCTGACTCCTCAAAGCAAAATAAATCAACAAAATTGATATCAAAATTACCCTTGGCATCCGGTTGATGAGATATTTTGGAGTCCAAGATTTATCTTGGATACACTACTCAACGCGCCGGAGTACGTCACGCAATAACCGATAAACGGTTAGTTTTATCTGATAAATGGTATTAGTGTTAACGCCCAATGCCATGAAGTTAAGCTATTTTCACAATAAATGTATGGTGGATGCCTCTTTCTCAATTGAAGCACGTTTAATTAGATGTGTGGCGGATGAAATTAGATTGGTGTGGGTGGAAGAGGGTTTATGCGCCAGAACTGCTCAAAACGCGGGGGCAACCATAAAGGATTGCCCCTACAAACCATGATTTTTCGTTAAAAATATTCCCAAGTGTAAGACATACCAATCTCCTCGGAGCGATACAATTGATATAATTGATGAAGCAATCGTCGTTGTTCTGGACGTCGCCATTTATAATGGCTTTCTCCAAATGAAAAGCCCGAAGCATTTCCACTAATATGTTACCAAATTGCAGCGCGTTCCTCTGTTGACAGTTGACTGGTTACAATAACTCTGCTTGTTTATGTCAATAGGTAATGAGAAAAAAGATGACAACTGTCACGATCTAATCCTTTATTATAAATAATCCTTGTAGTTTGGTTTTGGCTTTTTTTTCGACACCGCCCATAATAGCATCCCACGCACCACTTTTTCATGCCCAAAAAAGGTGCGTGGGAGACGCACCCTGTGCTAGACAAAAAGCTCCAAGCCCGTCAATCTGACGCGCTTTAGACGTAGCTTTAAAAAAAATGTGAGGGTCAATTTTTTCTATAGAAGATGTTCACTTATAATATAATCCCTAGTGTTAAGTAAGTGGGGGCGCGTGATCCCCATGATTTTTAAAACTTCCTTAGCCTTCATATAAATATATAAATATAATATATTAATATTTATTAATCGTTTTGTGTACCAATAAGTTAAATAAGGAAAATTCAATGAAATCCATCAACTTACCCCGCTTTTTTGGTCGCCGTCAAGAATTAGAACAAATTGAAAAAGCGTTCACACAAGGCAAAACGCGCCGCTTCACCATCTGTGGCATAGGGGGACAAGGAAAAACCTCACTAGCCATCGAAGCCGGACAACGTTTATCCCGCAAGAAGACGTTTAAGAAAATCTGCCTTATTGATTATGCCAGCTTTTGTGGAATGGATGCAGTAGGCTTAGCACTGAGAACCTTAGCCGAACTGTTGGATAAAGACCTAAAAAATGCCGCCGCCGCGACTAAAGTCTTGCGTGACATCCCCATTTTGCTCATTTTGGACAATCTAGAAACCATTCCGCCAGCACCGCTACAGGAATTATTAGAAGTAGCAAAAGACTGGAGTGAGACGGGCGCGTGTCGGCTACTGCTGACGACTCGTACTGATTTTGAACATCCCGACTATAACTCCTTGATACAATTATCGGGCTTGGCTGAAAAAGAGGCACTGGCATATATCCAGCACCTATTGAAATTACCTCAACTGCCGCAAGATGAACGGAGCGAATTATTGAGCTTGTTAAAGCAAGTCGCCTATCATCCTTTGTCGATTAACGTGTTAGCTATCCCGTTGAAAGTCCAGCGCCCAGCGGAATTGGAAAAACGTTTAAAAGCGTGGCAAGAGAATTCAATGTGGGCGGTTTTGAGAGCCTCTTTAGAAGGCTTGACATTGGAAATCGACAAAACGAGTTGGTTGGCTAGGCTTTTTAAACGTAAAACCACAAAAATATTAAGTTTGAAGACGGAGACACTGCGTTCATTGCCTATTTTGGGCGTATTTCAGGGCGGTGCCTTTGAGCCCGACTTGCTGACACTGACACAATTTCACAAAAAACAATGGCAAGTACTCCGCACCGCCTTAGAAACCGCAGGCTTGATTCAAGTCGAAATCTTGCCGACATTCAAAGTGCCCTACATCAAATTTCACCCCAGCCTAGCACCGATACTGTGGACACGTTTATCGTCACAAGAGCAAGCCAAACTATATTCCTCTTATCAGCTACGTTATGCACAATTGGCGGGCTACATGTTTTATGAAGAAGGCGAAAGTATGGAACAAGTCCATAGCCTTGTCAGGCAAGATTTGCCTAACTTACTTCATGCCGTTTACGGAGCCTTGGATGCTGGAAGACGCGGAGCGGACAAGTTTGCTAACAATATAGATTTGTTTCTTAAAGCTTTTGGACTACAACGTGACAGTGCGGCACTGAATCAACGGGTTAGAAATGCAGACGG
>JBDLJY010000270.1:0-9095 GCA_039714115.1 Pseudomonadota bacterium
CTCCCTCTTTGACACCCCTTGCTTCGGCGGCTGCGATTTCATCAGGATACATCTGACGGAATAAATATTGAGCCGTTGGATCTTCACGAAGAAATTCTATGTTCATGGTAGCAACCAACGATGAAAGTAGTTTAAAACCTACTGTGTTGTATTTTCGACCAGCCAAAATCGCAAGCATGAAGATCATTTCCGTTCTATCAGTGGGACTATCGATCTGTTCTTGCATGATTTTGGAGGCCTCCAGTATTTCCGGTTGCCCGCTTCCTTTTAAATACGGAGTAAAAGGCAACAGTCCCAAAAGTCCTTTTTGCTTGATTTCCTCATAACTGAGTTCCCAGAGATTTTTAACCTCGTATTTAATCCGTACCGTTCCAAAATTATTATTTCCTAATTGTTGACTTTTGGTATTTGGATCAAGGTTAATCAATAAGGTTTTCACCTTTTTCTTTTTGGTTTTTCGCTTAATCAAAAAGTTATAATCCAAAATCCGTTCGTCTATCGTGTCATCATATGAAGTTTGGACTTCTATATGAAAGACAGTGTCCTTGAGTTTTTTTATCGTTGTCTCAATAATAAGACTCAAAGAGTCAGCTTCTTTTTTGAGATAGATTTCTAAAGTACGATTGGCATCAAGAATTTTTATCTTGTCACGCTCTTCGGGGGATAGATTTTGAAACTCCGAGAAAAATTGGAGAAAATCTAGTGGGCGTAGCTCTATCGCCTTTCGACTGACATAATCTATCGGTTTGTCGATTGTGTCTTGTTGTTCCTTATAATTTTTTGAGAACAGTGGAAATTCGTCGGTTTCTGGTGACGGAAAGTCAAACAGTTCTCCTTGTGTTTTTTCTTCATTTTCCATTTGTTATAACCTACGCACTGCAAGGAGTCCAAGATTTATCTTGGGCTGCACAAAGTTACTTTAAAAATCAAAAAATGTCAAGCTTTTTTGCCTTGATTTATCCCAATTGAAATAGGCGATAAATCGCCTACTACGAACTTATCATTGGCATTGAAATGAATCTACTCAATTTATTACTATTAATATCTCTATTCACCGTCGCGCTAGTCTATTGGATAGGCGCACGACGCTACGCTGGATGGTTTGGCGTGTTTGCTTATGCTATGCAGTTGTGCGTACTTATAGCTTTATGGGATAAAATGCCCGTAGCCGCTTCTTTCTCTTTTGTTGTACTTGATAATGTCATTCATTGGGAAATGACGGGCTTAGGTTGGTTTTTTGCTGTCATCACTGTCGGTGCCGCTCTCTTTTCTTCTTGGTATTCCGCTGGCGATTGGGGAGAGTCTCAAAAAGATATGCGCCTACAATACGTCGCTTTGGCGGTAAATGTTTTGGCTATGTTAATTTTGCTCTCTAGCGGCGATTTTCTCAGTCTCTTTATTGGCTGGGAATTGGTTAGTTGGGCGAGCTATCTGATTATGACTGAGCACGGTGGTAAGGCGGCGGATGCGGCTTTTCGTTATTTGATATATGCGATGGGCGGCGCGATGGCTATTCTGGCTGCTATTGTCCTCATTTATATCCAAGTCGATTCCTTAGAATTTGCTGCCTTTTGGGAGGCTCTGCCGAATTTATCTACATCCGTATTATGGGCATTGGTATTACTCCTTGGCGGTGGATTTTCAATAAAAATGGCAATAATGCCTTTCCATCTCTGGCAAGCGGAGGCTTATGCTGAAACGCCGGGCGCTAATGCTGCCTTTCTCAGTGCTATCTCCGCCCGTATGGGATTATTTGCTTTGGCTTTAATTTTGTTACATCCCGTCGGCATGGAGCAATTCGTGAAGATGGCGATTCCGTTTACGGAACTAGATGCGCGTGGCTTACTGATTTGGATAGCCGCTCTCACTTCAATTATCCCCACCTACATCGCTTTACAACAAAGCGATGCCCGTTTACTCTTAGCCTGGCACGGCATTGGTCAAGGGGGGCTTATGTTGCTAGGCATTCTCATTGCCACACCGATGGGTGTCGCGGGCGGCTTGCTGCATATTTTTAATTATGCTACTTATCAAGCGGCTTTATTTTTGGCTGTCACGGCTGTGATGTTCCGCACGGGTACGACCGATTTGGATCGCTTAGGGGGGTTGATAGTGCGTATGCCGCTCACTTATATCACGCTGCTGATGGGCATTATTGGCTTAGCGGGATTGCCACCGATGAATGGCTTTGTATCTAAATGGCTGATTTACAAGGCATTATTAGAAGCTGAAATGCCTTTATTGTTAGTGGCGGTGTCTATCAGTACTTTGGGGACTATCTTGAGTGTTTATAAGTTGATTCATAACATATTCTTGGGACAATTGCGAAAAGAACACTATGAGATAAAAGAGGTGCCTTTGACGATGCTGGTGCCGATGTTGGTACTGGCGGGGATTGCATTTGTCACTGGCGTTATGCCGGGATTGGCATTGGATTTGGTGGATAAGGCTCAAGTGGCTTTGGGTTATGCTGCTTTACCCCATCATATAGGGGGGGTTATTTGGGCCAACGGCAGCCTTAATATGCTTTGGGTGACGGGTGTCTTTTTTTATGGCGTTGGCATAGGCGCGATAATTTTCTTCCTTGGCAACCGACGCTTCATCACTCACCAATGGGATAATTATGCGGGCGGGCATTTTCTCTCTTCCGATATACGTTATAACTATACGCACAATTTTTATCCGGGGGTGATGCGCGTTATAGGACCTTGGTTTAGGGGGAGCATTGTTAAGTTAGAACAAGGATTGACTCATTTAACGCAAATTTTAGCGGGTGCCTTTCATAGCTTTTATCGGGTGAGTTATACGCCGTTTTATTTATTAGTGGTGACGGTGTTGGCTTTGGCTTGGATGGTGTAACGTTACGGACGGGGTTGCAAACCCCGTCCAGCTAAAGAACATATAGCAATGAAGAGGAGGAGAGGTGATGGAC
Source organism: Pseudomonadota bacterium (assembly GCA_039714115.1). Taxonomy (GTDB): domain Bacteria; phylum Pseudomonadota; class Gammaproteobacteria; order Beggiatoales; family Beggiatoaceae; genus Thiomargarita. The sequence goes on from JBDLJY010000270.1 coordinate 2,933, forward strand.
TGGCGTGATAGAATTGAATTTAATCCACAGATACTCGTAGGTAAACCGATTGTTAAGGGGACACGTTTAGCCGTTGAATTTATACTGGAATTATTGGCGAATGGGTGGCGTGATGAGGATATTTTAGACAATTATCCGGGCTTAACCATTGAGGATATTCATGCTTGTTTCGCTTATGCTAGCGCATTTTTGCAAAGTGAGCGTGTGTATTTGCAACCGACAGGTACTGAATAATGTATTTTTTAGCAGATGAAAACTTTCCTCGGAAAGCCGTGCTTGCTCTACGCAATGTTGGTTACGATGTAAAATGGGTGAAAACAGATGCCCCGGGCATAAGCGATGAAGAAGTGATGGCATGGGCCTATCAAGAAAAACGTGTATTGCTCACTTTTGATAAGGATTTTGGTGAATTGGTTTTTCATCAAGGTAAAACTGGGAGTGAGGGCATCATTTTGTTCCGTATTCCCACCCATTCCCCCCATGAAGCCGCCCAATTGATTGTATCTACGATAAAATCAAGAACAGATTGGCAAGGGCGCTTTAGTGTTGTGAAAAAAGACTATATTCGTGTTCGCCCGTTACTTTCTATTGTCTGATTTTGTACCGACTAACTCAATGCCATTAAGTTAAGGAGAATGCTAAGTTCGTAGGCGATAAATCGCCTACTACGAACCCTTACTTAACAAATGATAAAAATAAGATGGAAAACAATACAATACATTTATTGCTAGACATGACTTTAATGCCCCTGGTTGCCTTTTTCATCGGGCTGCTGCTGGTTTTGATGATGCGTAAAGTCAGGGCAAGGATTGAGCGGCGCGTTGGCCCACCTTTTTTGCAACCCCTGTATGACATCATCAAATTGTATGCTAAAAAAACGCAAATTTCGCATGGTTATATGCACGACATCGCTATAATGATGTTATTGGGCGGCTATATCGCCTCAGAAATATTTTTGCCTGTACCCGGCATGGATGGTTTGGCTCGCCAAGGCGATTTGATTGTCTTGATATATTTATTAATGGTGCCCATGCTTGGCATGGCTTTAGGTGTCGGTCAATGTGCCAATCCTAATGGCTCTATCGGTATTTCTCGCGCCCTTTCGTCTATGCTGGCTTATGATGTGCCGTTTATCATTGTCGTGGCGGGGGCTGCTATCAGTTATGAGTCGACTAATTTAGTCCAAATCGTTGAGATTCAACAACAAAGCGGTTGGGGATTATTCAGTATGCCCTTATTAGCCATTGCTGGTATTATGTCTATGTACGCTATGCTGGGCAAGGAGCCTTTTGAGATTTATGTGGCTCCGGCAGAAATTGCAACTGGTCCTATGGTTGAAATGGGCGGCAAGTATATGGGTGCCTTGTTTGTCATGCAATGCTTTCAACTTTATACCATTGGCGTGCTGTACACGACGCTATTTTTGGGTGGCGGTGCAAATTGGTTGACTTTTTTGCCTAAAGTCTTTGCCGTGGTATTTATAGCGGTTTCTATTACTAATGTATTTGGTCGCTATCGCACTGATGATGTGATCCGTTGGATATGGAAATGGCCGACTGGGATTGCTTTGCTGGGGTTGGCGGTGGTGATGTTATGAGAGGAAGGGTTAATATGCAAAAAATAAAGGGGCTAAAAGATGTCCCCATTCAAATCCATGATAATGACGCGCTAGGTTTAAGTGATTATGCTAAAGCCTTGAGCGCATTTATCCTGTCTGCCGATACTCCGATAACTATTGGTATTCATGGTGATTGGGGTAGTGGCAAAAGCAGTCTGATGTACTTGCTTGAACAGAAAATTAAGGCTGATTGCCAAGATAACAAACTCTATTCCTTGTGGTTTAATGCCTGGCAATTTTCCCAGATGGGCGAACCGTTGAGCGTCTCCCTGTTATCCCATTTTATTGACGAAATTGAACGCCTTGGAAAAGGTGGTAGGCAACATTCCTTAGAAGCTGCCAAAAAGGCTTTAATAAAAGAACCCTCTAAAAATATTAGAGATTTAAAGAGGGAAATATCTAATCTGGTCGCCGAAACTCTGATAAATGAAAATAATCGCATTGTTGTTTTTATTGATGATATTGGCCGTTTAGTGTCTGAAAAAGCCCTTGATTTGTTAGAAGCCCTGAAATTGTTTTTAGAGCTTAAGGGCTGTGTATTTGTGCTTGCCTGTGATTACCAAGTTATCGCGAAAGGATTAAAACAAAAGTTTAACTTGAGTGAAAATGATCTCAAGGGCTTTTTTGAAAAAATGATCCAAGTGCGGTTTAACATGCCGGTGAGCCAATATAACGCGCAAGGTTTTTTAACGACAATGCTTGATGAGCATCTTGGTGTCACGTACTCAACAGAACAAGATAAGAACGATGATGCTGTCTTGTATCTGAAACTCGTCACTTATTCGGCGGGTTTCAATCCGCGCACCGTTAAGTGGCTATTCAATAATTTGCTATTGTTGAAGTTTGTCCTTGAGGCAAAGGGGGTATTGAAAAGCGATAAGGTGGCTCACGTCAATGAGAAAATGCGTATTTTGTTTGCCACGCTTTGCTTACAGCATTCTTTTAGTGCTATGTACAATAATCTGCTGTATTACTTACAAGACGTGGGCGAAGCAGAAAACATCACTGATGAGAAGGTGACGGAGACTAACGAGTTTTTCAGGGAACTGAGAAAATCAGAAACGTTTAGACAAGAAGAAGGCGAGTTTGCAGAGAAAAAGGTTGGTAATGCCTATCAATTGGCTAATTTTATGGGAGCGTTTTTCGATGCGATCCAGTTAAAATCAGATACTTCTGAAATTGCCGATGATATGCTAAATGCGGATGAAATGGCGACGTTGAATAATATCATGTCGTTTTCTGTGGCAATAGTGGGCACCCCGCCGCCACCTCCCCCTGAATGGACAGGCTATTGGTTTGTGAATGTTGGGGATTGGGGTTACCGCACCTGGGAAGACAACAGAAAATATGGTTTTATAAGTGCCGGACAGTCGGTGGCATTCAAGCGTTTAAGCGTAGGCGATAAAATCTATGCTTATGTGAAGGAGCGAGGTTATGTCGGGTTTGGGGAGATTATAAAAGAAGCGGTAATGATTAAGGATTTTATGGTTCCTAAAGAATCGCTTTTGCCTGCCAAGTTAAATGCGGCGGGCGAAAATTCTGAGAATGAGCAATGGGTTGTGAGTGTGAAATGGCTTAAGACTGTTCCAAAAGAACAGGCCAAAACATTCTCTGGCGTTTTTGCTAATCAAAATGTGGTTTGTAAATTGAGGCATGAGCAAACGTTGAGGTTTGTTCATAAACATTTTGGTAAGTAGTCCAAGATAAATCTTGGACTCCAAAAGTAGGTTTGCGGGATGGGGAAGTCGTGTTCCCCGTCCAAAACGTTTAATATCTATTATTAACCATGTGAATAGAAAAACTTCACTTAGAAAATGTTGGCGTATTTGATAGCCTTGATTTGGTGTTTCAGCCAAGCAAGCAACAAGAACAGGCTGAAATTAACATTGAAACTGAACCTGAATTTAAGGTGTTGCTCAAAGTTAACGGACTGGCTTTGGAATTTGATGTTCTACCTGATGGTTTAAAATCAGTTATTAGTTGGATATCTGATCTATTTATGCGTATGGATAGAATTCCTTGGGTTAATGAGCGCAGTATTTTAGAACGTGATTTTATTTTGTTCCTTGATGAAATTGACATTCATTTACATCCTATCTGGCAACGTAAAATATTACCAGTGGTACAAAAACTCTTTCCCAACGCGCCGATTTTTATATCTACCCATTCTCCTTTTGTGGTAGCCTCTGTCAGTGACGCTTATGTGTATAAATTCAAGTTAGAAAATAATCGGTCTCGTTTAGAAACGGTAGAAGAATCTAAGGCAGGTAGAAAAGCTAAAGCCAAAATACTCACTCGACTTGATACTTTCCAGACATGAAAGGATTTTCGCCACGCAGCCTTAAATATATGCGTAGTTTCATAATTGCGTTCTTTTCAGTGTTATTTCAAGGCTGCTTTAAGTTATTTATTCTACAACACGTTTAAACATAATTCACAATGAAAAATGAGTAGTTACACAATTGAATGGACTGAAAATGCCAAAGTTGACTTATCCTTTTTTACGGCGTTTGAGCGCAAAATTATTGTGACCCGTCTCAAGGAACAGTTGCTTTATGAACCGCTCAAGGAAACCAAAAATAGAAAAAAACTACGCGATAATCCCATTGCTTCTTATGAATTGAGAATTGGTCGGTATCGGGTATTTTATGACGTGGTTGGCGATACAATTACAATAAATATTGTGTCGGTTGGCAAAAAAGAACATAATGTTCTTTACATTAGAGACAAAGAGGTAAAAATATGAAAACAGTTTATTTAAAACAGCAAAACTTAGACTCAAATGTTTTTGAGGTTGCACAGCAAGAACCTGTTTTGCTACTGATGCCCGACGGACGTGAATTTATCCTCAGCCAAGCGGATGATTTTGAGGCAGAGGTTGAGGCTTTACGTAATAGTATAAGTTTCCAAGATTTTTTGGAAGAAAGAAGGCAATGTCAAGTAAAAATTCCAATTGAAGACATTGAGAAAGAAATTGATGAGGAACTCAAAAAAACAAGTAGTTCGGTCGTATGACAGATAAATCATCTTAAATGCCATCAATCTGACGAGGAAATTCAATGATTCAAGCCACCGATACCGACATCGCTTGTCGTTCTCCTGATCCAGAAGAGCGTTCTTTATTACGCAAGGTGATTGATCGCATCGCGGATCGTTGCCGAGCGCGTTCTTTGTTTATATTACATTATTGCACAGGTTGCGGCGCTATTGAGTTGCCGCCCATTATCACTTCTCGCTTTGATTCTGAGCGTTTGGGTATTCAACCGATGGTGAGTCCGCGTCAAGCGGATATTTTGTTGATTACGGGTTATCTCTCTGTTAAAACTTTAAAGCGGGTTATTTTGAGCTATGAACAAATGCCTGCCCCTAAGTATGTTGTCGGCATGGGTTCTTGTACTATTAACGGTGGGATGTATTGGCATAGTTATGCTACGATTAAGCGGTTACAAGAGTATATTCCTGTGGATATGTATATGGCTGGCTGTATGCCAAGACCGGAGGCTATTCAGCAAGGTTTTTTGCAATTGATTGATAATATTGATAAAGGACGCGCTAACGCTTGGCAGGATTATTATCGTCGCTATGATGAGTTCTTGGGTAATCAGCAAGCTTTATTTGGCCAAAATTGGCATACGCCAACCGATGTGATTGCTGAAGCGCAGCATTATCAGCTTTTCACTGAAAATACTATTGGTGAGCATACCGCTTTATTGGCGCAATTTGCCTCAGAATATGTGACGCAGCCCATTCCTAAAAAAGTCTTGCAACGCGAGGAAGTCGTTGAATGAATGAACAATTACCAGAAGTATTAGAGTCAGTTTTTCGGGAATTGCCTAATCTTGTCTTTGAGCAACAAGGGGCGCGTCGCTTACGGGTGAAACTGGGGGCGGAAGCTCTTTCTACGTTGTTGGAGTTGTTGAAAGGTCGAGCGGGTTATTTACATTTGTCTGCTATTTCTTGCGTAGATTGGCCAACGACGGATGAGTTTGAATTGGTTTATCATGTTTGGTCTTATGAGGTCAAAATGTTGGTATCGGCCCATATTTATATCCCTAAAAAACCGGGGTATTTTGTGTCAGTCTATGATATTTATATTCCTGCTGCTTTTTTTGAGCGCGATATTCATGAGATGTTTGGGGTGTATTTTGAGGGTTCGCCGAATATGGAGCCGTTTATTCTCACTGAATGGGATGGTCCTCCGCCTATGTTGAAGTCGTTTTCTACTCTTGGCTATGTTGAAGAGACTTTTAAGTGGCAAGATTATTCGCCTGAGTGGTTGAAGGATGTTGAGGCGAATGGGGGCGGGGTTGTGGAATGAATCTGTAACGTTACGGAGCAGGTTGCAAACCTGCTCCGGCAGAAAAGGTGACTTGTGCGTTTTTTAAGCTAAGTTTTTGATTATATCAGTTGTCACAATTGGAATTGTATGGAAAATGATGAAATAATACAAGGTGAACTGTTTGACTTTCCGTCATTAGAAACCGACGAGTCTCCACTTTTTTAAAAAAGTTATAAGGAACAACAGGATACTATCGACAAAACGAG
>JBDLJY010000271.1:0-9015 GCA_039714115.1 Pseudomonadota bacterium
TCCTCAGCCGCCTATACGGGGTGGTTAAGGGCGCATCACCCTCGACGGCATAGACATCCGCGAATTCAAAACCACCGACTTACGCCACCAAATCAGCGTAGAGTTTCAACTCACCCGTGAGCGAAAAAATTATCACCGCCGCCCAACTCTCCGGTGCCGACAAAGTCATACGCAGCCTGCCCCAAGGCTACGAAACAATCGATGGCAAATGGTTTGAAGAAGGCGAAGAACTCAGTATCGGACAATGGCAAAAAATCGCACTCGCCTTTCAGCGCGATGCCCAAATCCTCATCCTCGACGAACCCACCAGTGCCCTTGATGCCAAAGCCGAATTTGAAATTTTCAAACAATTTCCGAGGATAAAGTTTTTTGAAAGCTCAAAAGAAAAACTTTATCCTCGAAACGGCATCCTTTGTATTTTTTTTGAATAACATCAATAAGTTATTATAAAAGTTCTGGCATTGACCCTACGCTTGCTAACCATTTATCGGATAAGAATAACCGTTTATCGGTTATCCAATATGCTGTAGTGATTTTTTGATTTACACTTTCCTCTCATCGGCGCTTATCGAACAATCCACGATCTGGCATTGCTTCATCGGGGACGGTTATCCCTTTATATGATCTGCGTATTGTTGATGAAACCGGTACGATTGCATTACCGGGACAAGTTTCCGAAATTTATTTAAAGGGAGATTGTTTGGCTTTGCCTTATCTGGAGCGTTGTCGGATGAGTGTCATGAACTTGACGTTGTTGGGCGAAAAAGTGTATATTTATAGAATCGCGGTTTTGTTGTGATTGTCATACTTTGAATTTTAATGGTAGTTTGTGGCTAAATGTTGTGCCAAGGGCGGCAAAGCTGTCGGATCATTCGTTGCTGAGTTTTCTCTTATTTGGGCATGTCTCGCTGCTGGGAGGAGCGATGCCTTTTTGACGAAAAATCGTCACCTTGGGCAAACTCGTGTTTTGATGAATCAAGTGGGTGCTGACGCATGTGCCTGAACTTAAGGCACAATCTTTGCATATTGATTTTGATGAACTTGAGACTGCACACCCAAAAAAATGCCGTGCGTGAGTTTGATTTAGTCGTTGGGTACTGTAGGGGACTTGCGCGAGCCGAGTTTAGCAGCTTTTAATGGTAGTTTGTGGCTAAATGTTGTGCCAAGGGCGGCAAAGCTGTCGGATCATTCGTTGCTGAGTTTTCCCAAAAGCCGGTACTCGCTGCTGGGAGGAGCGATGCCTTTTTGACGAAAAATCGTCACCTTGGGCAAACTCGTGTTTTGATGAATCAAGTGGGTGCTGACGCATGTGCCTGAACTTAAGGCACAATCTTTGCATGTTTATTTGGAACTGGTGCCGGCTGTGTTTGAGCGGCTTAGGGTGACGTATCCGGTGCAAACGTGTTCGGTGCGCCATCAGTGCCAGAAAATTTTTGATATGGTTAGTGATGAGGATTGGACATCATCGGGGACGGTTATCCCTTTAAGATTGTTGGGGAAATTGATAATAACAGAACCGGACTGATTTTTTTGCGACAGGTGATGTTCTGACATAAAATAACTTGACAATATTTTTTTTATTTTATATTATTTATTAAAATAATAAACTTCAGCAGTGCAGACATGAGAACGATAGTCAGGTGGGAAGATTGACAATAGGCCCATTTTTTGCTTAAACCGCTATTTCGATGCCTCATCAACGATGAAAATAAGTAAGCACACGATTTGAGGTGACACCAATGAAAATCACACGATAGTCTACAAATATGTTTAGACCCATAAACAGGAACAATACTTAAGAAACAATTTAATCATCTACAAACGGCTGGCATGCGTTTTTTTCAAGGATTAGGAGCTTACCCAAAATTTCATAAAAAAGGTCACCATGATAGCTTCTATATTGGTAATAACCATATTAAGCTTGATGGAAAACACCTCAAGTTACCCCTATTGGTAATGGAATTGATACCTCGCGGTTTAAACCAAACAATCAACGCGATCAATTTTTTCGTGTAGGAGCTACTGTTAATATTTTTAAGTTAGTAAAACGACTTAGGCATTCATAGTAAAGGAAGTTTTTATATTAATGAATTCCTTGTAAGGATAATGAAAAAGGAAGATTGAAAGAACCATGAATAAAATGATGAAAGTTTTACTATTTGCTAACACGGATTGGTATCTTTATAACTTTCGCCTACCTTTAGCTAAGTATTTTAAAGAAAAAGGTTTAGAAGTCGTATTAGTATCACCATCAGGTCCTTATGGTATTTGCCTTAAAGAACAGGGTTTCCGCTGGATTTCAATACCAATGCAACGTCATGGCTTGAATCCTTGGACCGAAATAAAACTATTGAAACATATTGCCAAAATTTATGCTGACGAAAAACCAGATTTAGTTCATCATTTCACTATCAAATGTGTTCTCTACGGTTCTCTAGCGGCTCGTATAGTTGGCATTAAACGACGGGTAAATGCTATTACAGGATTAGGTCATGTTTTTACTAGCAATAAGCTGCAGATGCGTTTGCTCCGCCCCTTTGTCAGGAATCTATTTCGTATAGCATTTTCTGGACGTAACAGTCGTCTAATTTTACAAAATCCAGATGATTACCAAGCAATTGTTAAGGCACATTTAGCCCAGTCTGAATATATGCGGTTGATTCGTGGTTCCGGTGTTGACACTGAACGGTTTCAGCCTAGACTTCCCGTTGAGAAGACACCCAATGTGTTTAGAGTTCTATTAGCAGCCGCTCGTTTGGTACGGGAAAAAGGTGTGGGTGAATATGCCGAAGCAGCAAGAATATTGAAACGTAGTAACCAAAAGTTTGAATTTATTTTAGCTGGTTTACCTGATATAGGGCATCTTGCTTCAATTACACCTATTCAGATTGCTGAGTGGCAACGTGAAGGAATTATTACTGTCCTTGGTAATATAGATGATATGGTATCTCTATTAAATAATGTGGATTTGGTAGTTTTACCCAGTTATCGAGAGGGACTTCCTCGCGGTCTTTTGGAAGCAGCGGCTTGTAGCCTACCCATCGTTACAACCAACGCGCCCGGTTGTCGTGAAGTTGTCGAACATGGTGTTAATGGTCTATTAGTGCCCTGCAAGAATTCCCAAGCATTAGCTAAAGCCATTCAATATTTTATAGATAATCCGCAAGAAAGAGCGCGTATGGGAGCGGCAGGCAGAACTAAGGTATTGAAAGAATTCGATCAAAAAATAGTTTTGAAAAACACTTTTGAAGTTTATAAAGAATTATTGCCTTTGCCTGAATTAAATAGTATTCCCATACCAGTCAAATAAAAAAAATCATAGTACTATGATATAAATTATCTAGTCTAAATTGATTTCAAAAATATAACTATAAACTATGTCTGTTATACAAGAAGAATTAAACAGCGATTTACTTACCAATAACCTAGATGTGATAAGGCAGGTTTTATTAATCCGTCAAACGGAGCAACGTCTGTTGAGTCTGTTTGCGGAAGGTAAACTGTTTGGAACAGTGCATACTGCTATTGGGCAAGAATTTGTAGGTGTTGCTGTGGCTCAAGCCTTGAAATCACAGGATTATGTGTTTTCCAATCACCGCTGTCACGGGCACTTTTTAGCTTACAGTCAGAATGTGTTAGGTCTAATTGCTGAAGTGATGGGCAAAGCAACAGGAGTTTGTGGTGGCCTTGGCGGCAGCCAGCATTTACATTATAGAAATTTCTTTTCCAATGGCATCCAAGGCGGCATCATCCCGGTTGCTACCGGTTTGGCACAGGCCCAGAAACTGAAACCAAATGCTGGTATTGCGGTGGTTTTTATCGGAGATGGAACACTGGGTCAAGGTGTATTATATGAATCTATGAATATTGCTTCAAAGTGGTCATTGCCATTGCTGTTTGTTTGTGAAAAAAATAGCTATGCACAATCGACCAATACCGAAGCAACAATTGCCGGTAGCATCACCGACCGAGCGGCTGCTTTTGATATTAAGAGCGCGTACAGTAATACATGGGACTGGCAGAGTCTGTTAGTGTCCATGCAAAAGAGTGTTGATTATGTCAGGCATGAACAACAACCATTTTTCCATCTGGTAGATACCTACCGCCTCATGGCCCATTCAAAAGGAGATGATCTTAGAGATAAAACAGAAGTTGATGAATTTTGGAACCGAGACCCTCTCAGCCAAATCGCAGCACAATACGCCTCGGATGATAACTGGCAAGCGATGTTAACAGAACTCAATCAGTTAATTGATGACGCAGTAAAACAAGCGGAAACAGCACCTTTTGGACAGTTATCCCTACCTGAAACTTCGGTGGCAACCACAGAAAATTGGCAGGCCTTACACTTTCCAAAAGAACGGATTGTCGAAAGCATCCGTAATGGATTGAGAAATGCTCTAGAAAGTAATGACAAGGTGCTGTTAATGGGTGAAGATATTGAATCACCATACGGTGGAGCCTTTAAATGCACCTTGGGACTGAGTACGGATTTCCCAGAACAAGTGCGGAATACCCCAATCAGTGAGGCTGCCATTGCTGGCATTGGTAATGGCTTGGCAATGGCGGGTTATATACCAGTGGTTGAAATTATGTTCAGTGATTTTTTGAGCTTAGTTGCTGATCAGTGGATTAATCATGCCGCAAAATTTCGTGGGATGTATAACAATCAAGTCAGTATTCCACTCATCATTAGAACCCCAGTGGGTGGCAAACGTGGTTATGGGGCTACACACAGCCAAAGTCTTGAGAAACATTTTATCGGGTTGCCTGACACAATGGTATTATGCATTCACCATCGCTACAGCCCAAATCAGCTTTACGCAAACCTCTTTGCACAAATTGAACGTCCCACACTGGTACTTGAAAATAAAGTACTGTATGGTAAGTACGCCACTGCTGAAGTACCGGGCGGCTATACACTGTTATGCACGACTGAAAGTTTTCCTACTGTGCGTATGCGTCCCAAAATAAGCCCTGATATTACCTTAGTTGCCATTGGTGGCCTCTCTATTGAAGCTGAAGAAGCCGCTTTAGCACTGTTTCAGGAAGAAGAGATTATTGTAGATTTATTTTTTCCAACCAAATTATATCCATTCAATATTTCGATTTTGAAAGATAGCTTACAGGAAAGTCGTCGTTTGCTGGTCGTTGAAGAAGGTCAGAGTTTTGTATCATTCAGCAGCGAACTATTAGCACAAGCTATGGAACAGTTTAGTTCTCTACATATCAAAGGCCAGCGTTTAACGGCTGCTCCTATTCCCATTCCGGCCGCCCGTCCTTTAGAGGAACAATGCCTGCCAGCAAAAGATACTATTGTTAAGAAAGTCATGGAGATGTGTTATGAGTAAGTTCACGGACATTATTATTCCACAGGAAACAGTTAATGATGACACTGTTATAATTGCTGATTGGCATGTAGCCGATGGTGAGCGTGTGAATGCTGGCCAATTATTAACATCAATTGAAACCAGTAAAGCGATACTGGAAATTGAAGCAGAAGTGGATGGCTTTTTAGAAATATTGCAGCCATTGCAGGCTGAAGTTGCGATTGGAACAACCATTGGGCGTATTCATGCACAGAAATTATCAACTAACAAGGCTATGCCTGAAGCCTCTTCCAAACCAAATATTGCCACAGAACTGCCAAAAAACAACATACTCATATCAAAAAAAGCCCAATTATTGATTGACAAGCATGGCATCGATATAAATCTATTTAAGAATAAAGAGATGGTGCGAGAAAAAGATGTCACGGCTTATTTGGAAAATGCACAACAAGCGGTAGAAAAGCCAGTGGAACAGACGATACCGACAGATTCTCAGCAGACTCCAATGCTGGCAGAACCGCAGTACGAAAAAAAAGGTTTTTTATATGATGCTAAGATAGCTGCCAAAAATAGGGGTAAAAATATCTTTTGGCTCGCATGGAATTATTTTTGGCATAACTGGCTACTGGGTAATCTGGTGCGCTGGGCTCCCCGTGGCCTCATCATACCTTGTCACCGTTGGCGTGGTGTTACCATAGGTGATGATTGTTTTATTGATCCCTCTGCCATTCTTGAGACTGCGTTCCCAGAAAATATTAGCTTGGGCAATGATGTTAGGATTGCCGCACATGCTGTAATTATGAGCCATATTAAACCGCCACATTATTTGGTGAACTCAGGCATGATAAAATCTGTTAATAAACCAGTTATTTTGGAAGATTATTGTTTTATTGGAGTCAATGCTGTGATTATGCCCGGCGTCAGAATTGGCTGTGCTGCCGTAGTCGCTAGCGGTGCGGTTGTTCTCAGCGATGTAGCACCATACACTATGGTGGCTGGCAACCCAGCAAAAACGGTAAAACAGTTTCGCTAAAGCTATTCATATAGCTTCCTACAGTTGGAAGAGTTATTAAAGGAAAGCACATGCAAAATGATACAAATATTTTAAATGCCTTCTGTGTTGATCTGGAAGAATGGTTTCATATATGTGGTGTAGCAACTGGATTTGAGGATTTATCTACATGGAACCAAGCTATTTCGCGGGTGGAACAAAATACCGAAGTCTTGATGGAATTGCTAGAACAGGCTAATGCTAAAGGAACCTTTCTGACAGTTGGATGGATTGCTGAACGTTATCCTCAATTAATCAAAAAGTTGAGTGATGCCGGGCATGAAATCGGTTGCCACAGCTACGCGCATCAGTTGGTATATACTCTGACACCTAAGCAATTTGAAGTAGATCTTGAATGTTGTCTAGGCATTCTTAGAGATATAAGTGGACAACCGGTAAATATTTACCGAGCACCCGGGTTTTCAATGACACGCAATACGTTTTGGGCTTATCCAATTCTAGCGAAACATGGAGTGGAAACAGATATTTCGTTGGTACCAGCTAATAGGGATCATGGTGGTTTAAAAGGCTTTACTCGGGAACCTTTTATATTGAAAACTAACAATGGTAATATCAATATTTTTCCCGTCTCAGTAATGAACATTTTTGGCAAACTAATTCCTTTCTCTGGTGGTGGTTATTTACGCTTGTTATTATTATCATTGATTTATCACGGTTTTAGCCAGAATCATAAAATGGGTCGTCCGTGTATGACATATATTCATCCCAGAGAAATAGATAAGGGACAACCACGCTTAAAATTGCCGTTACAGAAATATTTTAAGTACTATTTTGGCATAAATAGTACCCAAGAAAAACTACGAAGTTTGTTAAAAAAATATAAGTTTGGTACGATTTCGCAGACTATGGAACAAATGGAAAAATTGCCAATTCGTTCACAAAAAGAAGTTATGGCCGAAATTGATAATTAGGTTCGCAACTTTGCCTATCTCTATAAATAAAGCCAATGCTATTTATCATCTAGATCAATGTGTCCTATTGTGGATAAATTTCCTAATAGAATTTAAGCCCAATGGCATGATTATCTCGTTACAAATACATCGGAGTTAAAGATAAAGGTTGGCCCTTGAGTCGCCCAAACTTGAACTTCAGGTAAACCTTCAACCCGAGAGCGTTTGATAATTTCCTCAATGGCCGCTTGGAGTTCAGCTAAGCTGGTGAAACGTTTTTTGCCACGGCGTCTAGCGGTCGCTAGTGGTAATCCGAGGGGATCGAGACTGGCTAGTATGATTTTAACTTGAGCAAGGTCAGAACGATGATCTTTACTGTGCCCAAGTTAAAATACATTTATTAATACCGTTATAAATTGACTATATAGAAGGTTTAATCTCGCTCCGGATATTTTCCGGCGCGATATGGCATTAACTACTACGGCAGGGTTGCTCTATAGCTAATAAAAATGGGGATCATGTATTTTCAAGGCGATTTTAAAAATGAGTCTAAAAAGGTAGAAGCTAATGAAATCAAGGCTTGTGTTATTGTCAGAGGACTTCCGCTAAAAGTCGCTTTTTCAATGCAGCCCCAGAATCCCGTCGCCAACAATTGTTCAATCATGTCACCGAATGATTGAAGCTGTGGCAATCTCTTCGCATTCTTCGCCCTCAATGAGACATTCTTCATAAACAGCATGAGCAATAGCAATCTTGCCGAAGAGTTCATGCAACAAATTCAATTGACCGATTTTGGCAAGATGAATAAGCGGTTTAGGCATAGTAAACATTTTGCTAACAAATATTAATAATATTTCACAAAAATCAGTCTTATCTTTTTACGATAATTGTGGGTTTATCATACTGGCATTGACTTTACGAAGACACCCTATTGATCGGAGATTTCTATGAATTTCTTGAAGTCAAACCAGATATCGTCGAACCGCAGCACCCCAAGCCCGTTCCCCAACCAACACCTCAAATTCAAATACCCCACCGGAACTCGCCCCGTCCTACTTTGCCACGGGTTGGCAGTTTATGAACACCGAAAAAATGGGTCATTATGTCCGCCGTCTCCTCTATCATTTAAAATTTGGCCAACTAAAGCAGGCCTTAAGTTTCTTTTTTATCTACCGCTACCAACAGTGGCTTAAGAGGAGAATAGCCTACCGATTTGGTAACTCCCAAGAACGCCGCCTTGAAAAGGTTATGGAGGCTCACGAAACCGCACTCAAAAACTATATTGTACGGGATTACATAGGAAAAATCACGCTGTTTCGGAGCAGCGAACGCGCCGACTTGGAAAACAACAATGAGGTTTTTTGGAAGACTAGAAGCTGGGAAGCTCTAGCCACGGGCGGATTCGATTGCCATGTAATTCAAGGCGAACACGCCGATATATTTGGGGAACCTCGAATTCAGGAACTAGCTGAACAGTTAAAGCTTTGTTTGGATGAGGCACAACAAGACGTCTCGAACGTTCACCTAAGCGACAAGTGCAAATAAGTCTCACCTAGCATTTTGAGGGCTATTTAAAAGCTTGTCCCGACTGAGTGCTATCTTGAAGTCCAAAATGAACAAGTTCTCCCTGCCGGAGCAGGTTTGCAACGTTTGTTAGTGTAGATAATGAGCAACAGCGAGATCAATCCACCACCCCAGCCAAGATAAATCTTGGACTCCTTAA
>JBDLJY010000272.1:0-8958 GCA_039714115.1 Pseudomonadota bacterium
TCAAGATCACAGTTGCGAAGATCAAGACACGGCAAAGTATGATGGGCAATCGCAGAAACCCGCAAGCCGTCGTAAAGAAATGACCTGCGATAACCGCTTATTTCTGCGTGCGCTGTCTCGCCCAGAATTTGACTTTAAGCCGAGGAAACATCCTGTTGATGGCGACATTATCAGTGAATTTAGCTTGGGAGTCTTAAAACACTTATGGCGTTATGTCTATGCTGTTGAAGAGATTGAGGGGCAACTCTGGTATCTATTAGGTCATTCTAGCAATTTTACGGTCAAACGCAACATTATCGAAACCGATGTTAACACCACTAAAGATGCCCAAGATACCCTTCTCGGTTGGATCCCTAAATATGAAGTCACCGAATGGGCGACTAATGTCGCACTTGAATACAACACCGATAATCAACCCTTGACAGAACGCTTCAACGACAATCAACCCGCCCGCATATATGCGAATCAGCGCCAAGATGCGCCGGTTTTGGCCGAAGAAAGTCTTGCCTTAGCCCAACATGCGGTGCGCGATGGCCGTAAGGATGACGATTTGCAAGTGCGTTTTGACCCTTTTGGGCTCGATCCCATGCTACCCCGTTATTACGTAAAAGGTTTCAATGAAAAAACCGGTTGGTACAAAGTGGCTACCATCGGCACCTCAAAATTAACCTTGAGCGACGAACAAATGCGTGCCATTATGACAAAGTTGCGTAGTCTTATTGACGATCTCCGCGCCGTAGATTTAGTCTTTGTCGTCGACCGCAGCAACTCCATGGCTAACGTAATTGCCGAAGTACGGACTTTTCTTGATGAACTCTGTAAACTGATCTCAGAAAAGCGTCGTGAAAGTCACTTTGTCATTCAAACGGCGGGCGGTGGACAATCCATCAGTACCAGCCTAGATATCCGAGTCAGCATGGTCGCTTATGCTGAAGAGAGCGAGACTATTTTCAGTCAAATCGGCGTTGGAAAAAGCCTTGGAAAAACCAGCGCTGCTATTGGCGGAGATGGGGGAGGATAGCAGTCAACTGGACGACTGGGATTATACCCCTATTTGGGCACTCTTTACTCCCTTAAAAAAGTCTATTATGTTTCGCCGTTTTAAAAGAAATCTTGCTGAACTCACCTATCCTCAGCATATCCTCGCGTCTAAAGCCTTGTGTATGAATAGTATTTTACACGGGAAGACTGTTCCTAACGATGTCAAGTCTTGCCAGAGGCACCGCAGTCGCGCCAAAAACTGGGATTACACGCCGGTAGGTAGCACAGATCACTATATCTATTTACCTCGGCATTTGGTACCATAGCCGTTCCTACTTTGCTTTTGTTTGGTAATTCCCTCAGTACAGGACAATTTATTTAAGTCATTGATTGTTTGTCATTTCGACCAGCGGGATAAATCTTAAGAGTTTGAGAATTCAAGATTTCTCCGTCGAAATGACAAGAAAAAAAATGTCCTGTACTGAGGGTAATTCCACACGGTAGTAAGTAGCTCAACAAAAGTCTTTTAACATTTTCAACTTTCAAAGGCCAATCCTGCTTATTTTTTTAAAAAATAGGATTTCTATAAATGTTAAAATATTTTTTTTCTCGTTCCCACGCTCTATTTTGCCGGAGCAGGTTTGCAACCTGCTCCGTAACATTTAGCAGGGCGCCCAAGATTGCGTGCAGGAGGAAAAAAAGTTGTGAATAAATTCGTGCAGTGAGTGAAGCGTCACTTGAAGAATTCGACAATTTGCCCCGTTGTTTTTTTTATCACTATAGAGTTTAGTCTTTGGATGGCTGAAAAAACAGTTTATTGTCCTGTACAAAGATAATATCTACTACGATTTTAACCTGTAAAATGGAGATAACAATGTACCCTATTCCTATTGCTAGAAAACTTGTCACTAATGAAGCTATGCAAGTTGTAGCTATACAAATTGATTATGGAGACTGGTTAAAAATTGAGCCGTTGCTTAATCAACATAACCAGACTCAAAAACCGATAGAACATACACACGATTTCACGGTTTGGCAAAATCAGTGGTGCGATTTGGCACAAAAAATCGATCAGGCATGGAAAAGCGACAAAAGTGCGGTTGAATTACTAGGAGATATGCGACGATGATAAGTGCCACGATAGATGCCAGCGTATTCATTGCGTCATTACATCCAAGTGAGCCTGCACACGCAGAAAGTTGGGCATGTCTTCAAGAAGTGAGAAAACATAGAGTAGAGGTTATCTGTCCAACCTTAGTTCTTCCAGAATGTGCAGCGGCTATTATTCGCCCAACCCAAAATCAAGAATTGGCATCATCTGCTATACATAAAGTATCGAGTTTTCCTCTTATGTACTTGATTTCATTGACACAGGCTTTGGCAACTCGTGCGGCAGAGTAGGGGCAATCCCTTGTGGTTGCCCTTTGCGCGGTGCTGATGCCACTTATGTTGCGGTAGCGGAGTTTTATTCCACACACCTCATTACCTTGGATAGTGAAATGCGAGAACGAGGTAAACAATTGGTTACGACAGCAACGCCTAAAGAATTTTGTGACACTATCCTACTAAGTACTGAATCATAAATTTTCATATATAATCAAGTTATTGATTCTTGTCATGGATACCAGCGGGATAAATCTTAAAACATTGAAAAAAACAGATTTCTCCCGCTGGTCGCACCTCGGGTAACGCCAGATCATTCCAAGAAATAAGTTCTGTACTGAGCCAAAAAACCTTAAAATTCATGGTTCGGTACTTATCGTAAAGTTACCAACAATGTACTCTGATTATTTAGCTCGTAGGTTGGGGTTCCTATCGGAACCCAATGCCATTAAGTTAAGACAAACCTGACAGGTATCAAAAATGGGGCTGGTTAATTTTTCATTGAATTTACAACGACCTGCCATGTTTTGGATACATGTCAGCCTGATTATGGATCTTAACTTAATGGCATTGTATCGGAACCCCAACATTTAGGATAAACTATCACCTTTGAATGCTGGACTAGTTCACAGTTGCGAAGAACAAGACACGGCAAAGTATGATGGGCAATCGCAGAAACCCGCAAGCCGTCGTAAAGAAATGACCTGCGATAACCGCTTATTTCTGCGTGCGCTGTCTCGCCCAGAATTCGACTTTAAGCCCAGGAAACATCCTGTTGATGGCGACATTATCAGTGAATTTAGTTTGGGAGTCTTAAAACACTTATGGCGTTATGTCTATGCTGTCATTACTGATCCTCAGTCTAAATACTGGCGCGAACACGCCTTACGAGCCATTGTGCTGCTAACTGATGAACCCGGTACACGTCGTCAAGACTCGTCTCAATTAGTCAAATCGGCGTTGGAAAAAGCCTTGGAAAAACCAGCACAGCTATTGGCGGAGATGGGAGAAGATAGCAGTCAACTGGATGACTGGGATTATACCCCTATTTGGGCACTCTTTACTCCCTTAAAAAAGTCTATTCTGTTTCGCCCTTTTAAAAAAAATCTTACTGAACTCACCTATCCTCAGCGAATCATTGACTTGCATGTTAAGGCTGATGACGAAAAAGCCCAAATAACGGCGCAACGTAAAAAGTTACGGGAACAGATTTACGAAACTATCGGGGAACTACAAAATTCTATTAACAGCCGCCTCAGATTACTTGCAAACCGTTTAACCGTTGCTACCTCCTCGGATAACGCTGATAAAAGTACTAAAACGGCAGACGCTAAAAAAACCTCGAAAATCGCGCAGGTAGATTCCAATACCCTGATTAGCCAAGCTGGTTTAGAGGCAGCATTTCAACAGCATGGCATCACAGCGGAGGATATTAGTGCTATTAATGCTCTCGCCTTTATTGAGGGCTATGCGAATAAACAATACAGTTATCATAGTTACCCAACTTTTCGTGAAGTCATTGTCATTGAAAATAGCGATCTCAATATGTTGCACAGGCGTATTGATTCCTTTGTTTCTGAACTGGATAATGCCTTCACACGCTTCAGTGTATGCGATCCGAAGGCTGCCATGGCTGCCGCCCTATTTCAGGCATTAGCTCAAGTGAGCGGCAATGAGGATTGGTTGCAAAAATTGGCGGAGATGAATACCCGTGAACAGTGTCGATATGCCCGCAATTGGCTGCTATGGCGCGAGCTGGAAAATCAAACCATTGCCGAATTGATCGGGATTGCGGATATTTTGCCGGTGAGTGATGAAGGGCTTTTGGGTATGGAAAAACGTGATTTTCGCCGGATGTCTCCCAACGAAATGGGAAAACAGCATAATATCCTAGCGGATAAAGTAGTGTGTATGAATAATATTTTAAAGGGGCGGACTGTTCCTAACGATGTCAAGTCTTGCCAGAGGCACCGCAGTCGCGCAAAAAACTGGGATTACACGCCGGTAGGTAGCACAAATCACTATATCTATTTACCTCGGCATTTGGTACCATAGCCATTCCTACTTTGCTTAATGGGGATGAGTATTCTAGCCCATGCCGATCAAGCCTTACAAGAGTTGAGTTGGAAGGCTATGTGATTGACAATGCCCAAGCCATCGTCGATGCTGGAGAAAATCGGCAAGCGTTACAAAGGGAGCTCCGACAGTTGCGGGAAGAAAAGCAACAATTAAAGGCGACAGTGGAGCAATTAGTGACTCGGTTGGATAAGTTAAGCCAAAATTTAGAACAAAGCACCGCCTTAACAAAAACTTACGCCGATACCAAAGCCCGCCAAGCTGAACAGGCTGCTAAGGCTCATGCTAATAAACTAACTTGGAGACTGATGATAAAAAACGATTTTTTTATTGAAGCTTTTGAACCACTTTGGTTGACTATCGAAAATATAGGGCCTTTTCGGGAATCTCCTTATGAAATTGATTTTACCGATGCCGAAAATCAGCCTTGTAATATTTTCTTATTGATGTCCCAAAATGGACGCGGAAAAACAACCCTATTGGAGATAATGTATTGTCTCATGTCTCTGCTAGGAGAAGACAAGCCAACTCAATTTGGGCATGAAGATTTAGATGATGGTAGGGGGCGGGTTCAATGGGATTTACGTCTCAAATTAGACTGGCGCGGAGAAAAACATTGTGTTGTGTTATCGCTACTTGCTGGTAATTTTAGTGAAGATCAACCCGCCATGAGAATTTGGACTAAAAGACAACTAGAAAAATACGGTGCAACGGCGTGGCATCGTTTGGGTTTTCGTCACCTTGCCTTAGAGCGCATTGAACAGGGTGATCCGTTGGTAGATGATTTATTAAGCCGTATTCGTGCTGAAATATCCTCATCCCCGGAAGAATTTGAACAAGCAACACTTTCCTTACCAACATTACTCTACTTTTCTGCTTATCGGGATATTGAACCCATAGCCACTATGGAACGGGCTATCATAGAACCAGAAAAATGGGGTTATTATCCTGTGCATGATATTACAAAAGAAGGAAATACATGGACCCGATCACTGGACAATTTGTTAGTTTGGCTTAAATGGTTGGACGATGGCCGTTTTGAAAGAGCCATCAAACTGGTCAATGAGCGGGTTTTTTATAAAAATAATAAATATATCAAAGGTATAAGACGTATTCCTCCCGAAGCCATTATTATTGTAAATGGCACTGAGAAACATCGCTTGGATCGGTTAAGTAGTGGAGAAAAAAGCTTAGTGCAAATGTTTTTTCGTCTTGGCGCACATATGACACGTAACAGTTTGATTATTATTGATGAACTTGATGTACACCTACACTCTATATGGCAACATGCTATGTTGGACATATTAAAACAGCTTGTGAGGGAACATCCGGGTATTACGGTGATTGCCAGTACTCACTCAAGAGAAATACTAGAAGCATTTCCCATTGATATTCCAGAAGAAGGAATACGCAAAGGGGGAGACATTATTAGAACTGACCTTTTGAAGGAATAAGTGACTGATGGCGAGTTTTAAACAATTACAGGAAAACGAAAGCATAGATAACGCTTACACAAATAAAGTGGTAGTTTATCTGGAATCTGAAGAAGACTTACAAATCATTAAAGAACGCTGGTTTTTTGATGAAGGAAAAGAGATAGAATTTAAATCGGTGGATAGTGGACAGGGTGGCGGTTGTACTCAAGTCATTAATAGAGTGAAGAATGAAAGAGACAAGGGTATTACTGCTTTTGGTATTGTGGATCGAGATGCTTTGATGAGAGAGGAAAAATGGGAGTTATGGTGGGAAATAGACGAGCAACAATTTAAGCAAGCCAAACCTTTTGGCGACTACATCCTAGTTTTGCGGCGCTGGGAACTGGAAAACTATTTACTTTCTCCAGAAGAATTGGAAATTGTTCTTTCTGATAAAGAATTTCGTTCTATTAAAAAAATTGATGTTGTTATAGAAGACCTTTTGAAAAAGGCTGAGGATTTAAAAATTCTGTCAGCAGCCATGATTATTTCACATGAGAATGGACATACTTTTCCAAGCGGTTTTGCTTTAAAAAAGACGGGTGAAGAACTTCAAAAGGAAGTGAATAATCACCTGTTAAATTATATAAGTTTTAAAGTGAGCCAGCAAGTGACGACTTACATACAGAAAATAGAAGCGTTTGCAGAGGGTAACACCGAACAGACTAGACAGCGATGGGAACGTCTCAATAGATTGCTAGATGGTAAACGCACCTTACAGCGTTTAGATTTATTTAAGACTCGCCTTGGTGATCGACGTGGAGATTTGGCAAGGCATATCAGAATCAACAATAATATTGATCCTGAATTAACGGCTTACGTCGAAGAAATTAAACAGGTTTAATTCTACTTTGTCAGCTACCGCTCCACGGCTGGCTCGATAAATCGTCCCTGATCCAAGGGATCAAAGCAATGCGCGTAGGCGAAGCGGTTCGCGCTTATCCTCAATTGGGTGCGGAGCCAGACCACCGTTGCGAAGATCAAGACACGGCAAAGTAGAAAAACGCGATTTTCGCCGGATGTCTCCCAACAAAATGGGAAAACACCATAATATCCTCGCGGATAAAGTTGGGATTACACGCCGGTAGGTAGCACAAATCGCTATATCTATTTACCTATGCTATGGTACCATAGCCGTTCCTACTTTGCTTTTGTTTGGTAATCCCACACGGTAGTATTTCACTAACCTATAGAGGAAAAGTATGATATTAAAACAATTACCACGAATTTTAGCCATTTCTACCTTAATGGGGATGAGTATTCTAGCCCATGCAGATCAAGCCCTACAAGAGTTGGAAGGCTATGTGATTGATAATGCCCAAGCCATAGTCGATGCTGAAGAAAATCGGCAAGCGTTACAAAGGGAGCTCCGACAGTTGCGGGAAGAAAAGCAACAATTAAAGGCGATTGTGGAGCAATTAGTGACTCGGTTGGGTAACTTAACCCAAGAGTTAGGGCGGGTGAAAAAAGAAGATATTGCGGATAATCGCAGCAAAGCGGATCAAGCCCAAAACACGGCTAATGATGCCAGAACTAAGGCTATTCAAGCAAAAAAAATGGCTAGTTCTGCTCTTTCCACTGAATGTCGTATATGTTTTCAAGAAAGAGAAGGGAGCAGTCAATGTCAGGGTACACGCAGTTCATGTAGTGGATGGAGTAGTAATCCAAAGTGGACATCGCCTTTTCGTGATGACACTGATAATCGAGGAGGCGGATGTCAATATCAATGGAAAATAGAGTGTAAATAACGTAATACTCAACCTCTTTCCCAAAATTATTAGCCAGCCTAACGCCTGGATTGTAGGGTCACTACCATTAAGTTAAGGGCAAACCCGATAGGGTATGCCCCTACAGAGGACCGCATTTTATGTAGGGGCAATCCTTTATGGTTGCCCTTAACTTAATGGCAGTGGATTGTAGGGTGCGTCCTACGCACCGTCTTGTCACGTATGATTTATCTACATTGACAAAAGGTGCGTAGGACGCACCCTACGCTTCAATGCCATTAAGTTAAGGATAACTGATTGATTTTTTGAAGCAAAAACGAAAAATTGGTCCTTTGAGATGAATCGGATTTTTTGGGCTATGTCCAAGCTCCGTCAAAAATCCGTAATAAATCCCTGTTATTTTTTGAAAAAATATGATTTTTTGGGCTATAGCTCCATCAATTTTTTCCATTTTTATTAAATAAAATCAATAATTTGTCTGTTTATCATACTGGCATTGACCCTACGCTTGCTATTGTTCAAGCGCGTGTAGGTTGGAGTGAGTTTACGAATTCCAACTTGTCATGTTAGTTCCATGTTATGTCTATGCTATTATATAATTTTACCCAACTAATTAGGTATAGATGATTATGACTCCAACCTCACCCAACTGGGTAATC
The DNA here is from genome assembly GCA_039714115.1 of Pseudomonadota bacterium. GTDB lineage: Bacteria > Pseudomonadota > Gammaproteobacteria > Beggiatoales > Beggiatoaceae > Thiomargarita. The sequence continues at coordinate 8,302 of JBDLJY010000272.1, forward strand.
AAACCCTTAGTAGCGGAAGAAATTTATACAGATCGTCAAGAATATTTAGACTATCTCTACCACGCCGCTCTAAAAGCGAAAACTCGTCGTACCGGTTCGACGGTGTTATTAGGACAGCGGCGTATGGGCAAAACCGAAATTTTTAAGCGAGTCGTGAATCGACTCTTTTTTGAGCAAGATCATGAAGATCCACAGGCAGTGGTACCGGTATTTTATAGTTTTCCGGATACCTTTAAAAGTGATCAGCATTTTGCAATTAAATACGTGGAAAATTTTATTCGCTGGTATGTCGCATTTCGTTTACGTGAACCTAGTATTTTGTCGGAAAAAAAGGTCGAACGACCTCACTTAAAAGAAATTATCCATAATAAGCTGACCATTACTAATGGTTTTAAAAATGCATTTGAATTTCTTGAGAGCATTATCGCTCAAGAGGTAACAGTTCCGGAACAATCGGCACTTTCTCATCCTCGTCATGTTTCCGATTATGATGACAGCACCATCGTCATGTTCCTTGATGAATTTCAAAATACCCGCTTACCTCAACATAAATTTGATGTGGTTGGCTATATGCAAGAAGCGGTGGAATCACCGACTTGTCCTCATTTTGTCACCGGATCGAGTATGAGTATTTTAGTCCGGGAAATTTTGGGACGG
>JBDLJY010000273.1:0-8935 GCA_039714115.1 Pseudomonadota bacterium
CCGATCTGGAAATGAGGGGTAAAAATAAGGAGTTCAATAAAAACAAAGCTTTATAAATTTGTCGTTTGAGTTCAAAGTCTTTTTAGAGCGTTCCGGCGCATCCAATGTACATTTATTAATACCGTTATAGATTAGCTTAATTGCCAGTCGCCCAAAATAAAAATTATTCACGGTGAGAAATCCGATTTTTCCAAAAAATCGGATTTCTTTAATTAGCCGATCTTCAAATCGCACTTAAAAACCATCACAAAATATTAATATATTGTCTTGAATGAGGAATGGCAGGGGAATAGTTCTGGCGCATAAACCCTCTCCACACCCACACCAATCTAATTTCATCCGCCACACATCTAATTAAACATGCTTCAATTGATGAAGAGGCAGCGTAGTTGTTGGGATAATGCTATATCGTGCTGCCTAAAGATTTAAGGCAAGGGGATTTTATCCTCAAAAAGATAAAAATTTATCATATTAATAAAATCCGTCTCAAATTAATAATTAAGCTATTCTGAGTGATCTAATAAAAAACTATACACAAAACAACAGTTTATATAATAAAAGCTTGAGCTGACAAATAAGTTTATTTTTCAATCTGTCTCATTTGTAAATAGGCTTTCAAACTGTTAAATGATTGATTTTAATTCTATTTAATCAAAAAATAGAAAAGTTGGCACAGCTATTGCTTAATATCTTATCAACCTCGCCGGTTATGTGCGGGTGAAAAGATTATTTTTTTTAAGCTCAACTTTGTAGGAGTTATGATCATGAAACACACTAAGAAAGCAGTACTTGCAACTGCAATAAGTCTTTGTCTGTCGGGTGGTGCTGCGATGGCTGATAGCTGGACAGTTATCCAGGGTTTCACAAGTACCGGCGGTACGACAATGACACAAACCGATGCAACGGCTAATGCTGCACAAACCTTGAGTAGTATCTCCCTTGATGCAGGAACGGTTACAAATGGTACCCAGACTGTAACAGAGGGGGGAGATCTCACTCTTACTCAAGGTGGTACTGCGACGGCGGATGCGATTCAAGCTGCCAACAATATTTCAGCAGCCACGGTTACAGATGCTACGCAAACAGCAACTGTGACTGGTGCGACGGCACTCACTCAGGAAGGTGCAACCGCTACTTCAGTTCAAGCGATCAACCGTATTAATGCCACCACTATTGTGAAAGCTAGGCAAACAGCTACTTTGAATGCTACTAGCGGTAACGCAATGACTCAATCGGTTGAGGGTGACTCTAATGTGCAAGCGCTCAATCAGGTGTCTGGTGCTACAGATGTGGATGACTTAATCCAAACTGCTGAGTCGGTAACCGCTACAATGAATCAAACTGCCAGCGGTAGCAGTAATACCCAAGCGTTCAATAATCTGTCTGCTGCAAACGTTGGTGCTACCACTACAGTAGAACAAACTGTAAGTGCGGACGATGGTATTACTTTGAATCAAAATGGTAGCGGTGCTAATAATACCCAGGCACTGAATAATGCCTCTGTTTCTACTAACTTGGCTGGTTTAACTCAAACTGCAACGACAGATGATGCTACTCTGAATCAGGGTGCTGATGCTTCAGGCGGGAATAATGTCCAAGCAATCAACAACGTGGACGTTGATAACGCTGTTACTGGAGTGAATGGTTTAACTCAGACGGTAAGCCCTAATGATGCTGCTACACTCTCACTTCTGCAAAGTGCCAATACTGGCGCTGGAGATCAACAAGCGCTCAACAGATTGAATATGAGTAACTCCGCAACTTCAGTTGGTGCTGATGTGAGTCAAACGGTAGGGAGTTCAGGTACCACCGCTGATTTGGACTTCGATCAAACCAATACTACAGTTGATGGTTTAATTCAAGCTGGTAACTTGATCGTCGGTGTTAATAACATGGCGGATGGCGTGACGCAAACGATTGATATCAATTCGGTGAACTTTAAGCAAACAAACACCGAGGCTGTTCTTCAGACAGGCAATGGTGTAGTTCTTGGTAGTTTAGGTACCGGCACTGGAACAATAACGCAAACCACTAATTCCACTGGCGGTGTTGCGTTAATCCAAGAGACAGTCGCAGCTTCTTTACAAAGTGTAAATTACGTTGGAGTAGCACCATAACGTCATTTTGTATGGTGAGTTTCGAGGCAAAGCGAGATCAAAACTTTTGCCTCGAAACATAATAAGGCTTTTTCCTTAACTTAATAGCATTGTTTTGCGAAAAGGAGAGGAATAAGCCTCCACCAAAATAAAAGGAGAAAATCGAATCATGCTCCGTTTTTATACCTTTTCAATATTACTGATTTTGACTCAGCAGGCAGTCGGCCAGATTCTCCACCCGACTTATCCCCAAATTCCACCTTCTTATAAAGATCTCAGTTCCTCAGGCATGATCAACGATGCCAGAGTCAATTTCGGCCAGGGCTATAGAGAAATTGAAACAATGTATGATGGCTACACAGTCACGGATCCCAATGGCAATACCTTTGTCGTAGATGACATAGAAGAGCCAGAATGTGTTCTTTATCTCAACTACGTGCAGAATGATAACAGCCCAGGTAATTCCTTACCCATAGGCACGGAGATCATCAGCAATGTTTATGTCGAAGAAGTTAATTTTGACAACTGCCAATAAAACTATAAAGCTATTTGGGATACTGCTTTTAGCTTACTTATCAGGCTGTTCAAGCGACCATACCAGAATCATAAAAAATGACTTTAAAGAAACGCCTAAAGCGAGCAAAACCAACATGTCAAATGCCATTCAATGTATGGGGCACCAACTTGAAAAAGCAACGACAACAAAATTAGCCTACGTTTTCTTAGTTAGAGAAATAACCGATGGCACCATTACCAATGCCATGTACCAAAATGGCCCCTTATCAGATGCCGGACGCATCCAACTCATTCACGCTCTCAGTGAACACACTTTTCCCTATCTTGGATTAGTCACCGATCAATTTCCGCTGATGTTCAAACAACAGCCTAAAGAAGGCGTGGGAATAAACCGCTTTGGTTTAACTAACAATAACAACATGAATACATTTCTAGCCGTATTTGGCAGTATTATAGGCAATGCCAGAAAACAAAAGCAGCTCCCACCCATAGCAGGCGTAGTACCCCTAGTTATAAGCGGCTCATTTACACGACTGGACAACGACAACCTTTATCAAGAAGGATGGGGACAGAATGGAGGTTCTCGTGACAGGGGAGGTGACAATGACTACAGCGGACAAATTGACTACGGCAAGACAACTTCATCAAAGATGATTTCACTTATCATCAACCTGATAGAACCGCGTTACAATCTAGTAGTTGGATCGCAATCCTTTGATCTCATATTTTCCAGAGAAAATAAAAGGTTCCGGTTGCGGCTCGCCTTGCATGATGGATTTTATGGTGTATCAAAAGACGAAATAGAAGTAGAAGGACTTCATGGTGCCCAACAAACCTTAATAGATGCCGCAGCACTTTGGATATTAAATAAGGCTTACGGCGAAGAAACTAATTTTAAATCGTGCTTTACGCCAGAACAAGCAAAATTAACACAAAATGGTGAAGCACCACCGGTGAATAAAAAGCCGGTAAAGGCACCGACTTATAAGCCTAATGGTAACAATTCAGAACCGATTCAAGAAAATGGTACCCAGGATAGCGAACAGGATAATGGATACTACATGCAGCAGAGGAAAAAATGAAATAGAATGGTAAGTTCAGCTCGTAGTAGGCGATTTATCGCCTACACCTCTGCCTTAACTTAATGGCATTGAAAATGAAAAACTTTAAAACTTTTATGATGACTGCCATACTATATAACATTATAAATATAGCGATAGCGGACAGTTGGACTATCACCCAAACATTTTCAATAACTGGTGGAGACTTAGAACTCACTCAGACAAGAGCAAATGGGGCAACACAAACGGTAAACCTTATCAACTTAGATAATGGCTCTGTGACTCAAGCAACACAAACAGTCAATATGAATTCAAGAAATCTTGAAATGACCCAAGAAAATGGTACCCAGAATAGCCACCAAGCCATAAACCGAATTTCAGCAAACAGCATTATCGAAGCCACCCAAAGCGTATTAAATGTAAGAACAACCCAAATGACTCAAAAGAGCAGCACGGGCAATACCCAAGCACTAAATGACGTAGAAGCACGAACCCTCAACAAATTAACCCAAACAATCACAGGAAGAACAATAGAATTCAACCAGAATTCCACTATAAATAACATACAAGCAGGCAACCTGATACAAGCGGATAGACTATCGCATCATAACATCACACAAAACTTCACAGTGGATACACTAACCCAAAACAGCAGGAATGGTGGCAGAGACAATATCCAGGCAGCAAATGCAGCGATTGGAATGAATGCAACGCAGGTTAGACAAAACGCAAATGTAGGGACGTGGCACCCATCAGGAGGCTCAGGAGTTACTCAAACGCTTAATTATACACAAATCCGTTAATGGTAAGTTCATAGTAGGCGATAAATCGCCTACTACGAACCTTAACTTAATGGCAGCGGATTGGCTTGATTGATACTAGGGAATAAAGGCTTGTAGATAGGAAAGATGTACCAGCAGAAAAAAACTTTGTTCATAAGGCTCCTGTATTTGCCGAGCTTTGGAAACAATACGATTGAGCTGTGTTGTGAGTTGTTGTTTTCCTTCCAATGGGATATAGCTTGACAAGGATATCCTTACACCCGTCTCACGGATTTGCCCGGCATCTTCAGGTTGAATCAGTCCATCTGCTATAATGCAATGAGCGGATATTATCAATATTAATTTCCATACGATTGATACCATCCACCAGAAAACGTATTATGTGGAGAATTAGCGGCGAGTGCGCCTGTTTACGCTGTATTAAGCATGGAACAACAACTTGACGGACTTGATTTAGGAGAATCTGGCACTTTGCATACCACCAATTTGGGTATTAATTTGGGGGACAGTTTGGAGGGCTACCGATTACACTGGGCGGGAGAATTGCGTCTGACATTGGATGCTTTTCGAGATAATTAATTGGCGTATTTCCCGGACATTAGCTATTAGGACACACTTTTTCAGCGGCATCCATGATTGGAGTCATTGCACTAGCGGGCATTGTTGTTATAAATTCGCTGTTAATTGTAGATTTTGCAAGAGAACATCAAAAGCAAGATTGAGCACGGGAAAAGTCAGTACGTGAAGCAGGTGCCTTACGCTTACGACCGATTTTATTGACAACACTGGCTATTATTCTCGGCACGGCGATTATGGTGCCTGAACCGGTGTTTGGCGGACTGGCGATTAGCTTGATTTTTGGAGCGGTGAGTTCAGCGGTGTTGACCGTTTTTGTAGTGCCGTTGCTTTATCGTTAGAAATTGTGCAATGTTTCAATTTGCAGATTCGACGCTCCGCGAAACTCACCCTACTTGTCGAAAATAGACTTGTGTATAACTTGATGTTCAAGTTTTTTGATCTTGACATCAAAGGCACTTGGAGTCGACAACGCTGCTCGCTTTGGACTAGCTTCGGGAACGAAAATAAATATTAAATATAATTCAAAACTGCTCAATTTTTGAAGCCATACCAATCCCTTGCGCCTGACAAAACTCCCTTGCTTCTTCAGTAAACCCACCTAACGATAAAAAAGCTGGCAAAATCTTTTTATCAGCAAAAAGTTGACCATAAACCTCAATTTTTTCCTGAAAATCTTCAAGAATAGCCAAACCAATTTTTGTTTTAGTTTTTTTGACTTCAACCAAAACCACGCGCCCACAATTCGATTCCGCCACCACATCAAGCTCCATACCTTTGCCATCTTCACGCTGAAAAATCACCCGTTCTTTCACATTGATGATATTCAAGCCAGTTGCATCAATGACATTGGCAAAAAACGCTGATAAAGCAAAGCGTTTTCGGCTCCTAAAAGCCGTGGCTAATTGATATTCCGCCAATTTGCCCGATAAATTATTGAGCAAACCACGTAATTTGCTGTTTTCGGAGGTTAGGGTTTTGATTTGTTTTTGAAAAACGTCTTTCAAGTCTGGCGCAAAACCATCGATTTCCTTCTCAAAACGGTTACGCAAAATTAAATTAAGCGTACCATCTTGCAAACCTCTGAAATCAATATCAGAAACCCCTCGATCAATCAAATCACCCTCACTCAATTGCACCAATCGCCGTTTAATTTGATCAATACTCAAGTCAATTCCCAACTCTTCTTTGAGGTCCTTTGGAGTCCAATAACGCTCCGCATGTTTACTCAAATGGAGTAACATACTTTTAGCATATTTTTCATTCACCTTATCCAAAGTTAATTGAAGATACTCATTCCAAGTTTCTGACATTTCTGAACTGCGATCAGAAATTTCATAATTAACCGTATTTATAACCCCATCTGCTGTCGTCAAATCCTTATCTTCATACTGATTTTCAATCACACATGAGATAAAAAATGGATCCGCCATGCACAATTGGTTAATCATCAGTGCCGTTTCATTGGTGATGGCTTCTTGCCCAAATTCTGCATATTTATAAACTGCTTGCAAGCCCGCATCTTCGGTGAGATAGGGAGACATGTAAAAATGTTTCAATCGCCCCGCTTCTAAATATTGAGCAATCACTTGGAGTAACCAGCCGACATAAGAGCCTGTGACTAACATGGGGGCAATTTTTGACTCCGATAAAGAATGAAAACTGCCTGCCAAGCTTTCAATGGGTTTGCCTTCACACTTTTCATCGCGGTAAATGTACTGAGTAATATTTTGAAATTCATCCAGTATGACTAAAAACCGTATATTCAAAACCGCAGCAAAACGATGGGGGGCATGGCATGCGGTTTTCCACATGGAATCATGCAATCCCATTTGTTTGTTTTCAAGAAGCAAATCCACATCTTCAACCAACAGTTCGTTTGAGTTTGCCAAACCGTATTCTCTAATTTTTTTCAAAGATAGTGGCTTGTTGACTAACTGTTCATCCCTTTGAATAAATGCAATATATTGCGAGGCAAAGCTACGATAGTAATCAATGGCAAAATCAGGATACCAAGCTTGATTTTCAGCAATATCAAAATAAAACGGTATCACGCCCAGATTGGGATCGCTCCATAGTTTGTTGAATATCCTTTGCACAAATACGGTTTTGCCACTTTTTCGACGAGCGACGATGACTTTCGATTTGGACATTCTATTGGGTATTAGAGATAGCCATTTATCAATTATACGAAATTCTTTTTCACGCCCTACCAGCAATTCTGGATTGCCGATTTTTTCAATTAAGGGATATTGCATATTATGTTATCTCCTTTCGCGAGTTAAATAAATATTTTATCGTTCCCACCTTACCATTCACCCGCTCCGTATTTTCCTTAGCAAATCTAGCTGAAGCAACATAGAATAGAAAGGAGGAAGTACCTTTTCATGCTTTTCATACAACAGACCATTTTTTCGTACATCTTTCTCGACTTTTTCTCTAATGCCAATTAATTTCTTGTTGTTTAAGTATAATATCTTTATCATATATTCAGCTTTTTTGAATTCATCAGAACCTTCCTCATGCTTAGGTAAAATTTCCAATGTTAAATCATCATAGACAAAATACTTATCTTTATATCTCCATCAAAATCATTCCAAACCGATGGGCGACTATTTATGATGTAATTATCAAACTCTTCACAGCAATCAAATTTATCCACATAGCGCATATTCATTTTCCTGCTTTTGGTTGGTATTGTATGATGGAGAGTTTATGTATAATACGCATAATGAGAGGATCAGAACCACCTAAATCATTAATCAGAGAGTCTATAATAATCTTATTTTCAGGCTCATCTATTTTGTCAGGCTGTGATCTTAATAATTCAATAACCTCATTAATTCGCTTCTTAGTATCCAAATCCCTCAAAGGAGTCCCCATAACTTCGTCTAAAATATCATTTGGTTCATTCCCCTTAGTATGAAACCCTTTATCTCTTGCATTAAAACATTCAACCGTTTTTTTTCTCCTCATTAATATTTAATACAAATAAATTATCAGGATGGCTCGATGCAATTATATGTGGAGAATGAGTAACAAGAATAACTTGGTTATTTCCTTGTATATTGTTATATAACTTTAAAACTTCTTGTTGCCAAGTAGGATGTAAAGAAGTTTCAGGTTCATCTACCATAATAAGGCTATTTTGTGGGCGTAACTTATCAAATAAAATGGCTTTGTAATATAGTTGTTTCTCTCCACCTGATAACTCATTAGATAATCTCATTGAACCACAAAAAGATTTGAAAACTGGTTGTTCTGAGTTATTTATATCTACAAGTACAGTTTTTAAGCTTACCCCTTCCAACAATTTATTAATATCGCAAATCGTCTGCTCTATCACTTCTTTCTTTTGCGGTTAAATCTCTATTCGCTATTACTTTTTATTGAACCAATCTAATTGTCTATCCTTGGGAGCGAGCGTAGCCTCAATGCCATTAAGTTAAGACAAACCTGCGGGGAGACTAATACCCTTGGTAATTTTTCGTAGGGGCAATCCTTTATGGTTGCCCTATCAACGACCTGCTCGGCATGGGTCTCCCAGCAGGTCTGAATTTTAGGGGTTTATCATACTGGCATTGGAGCGTAGCCTGGGTTAAATGTAGAAATCTTGACACCGTTATTGCGTGTCATCACTTTCTCGCAGCGCATAAACATGACACTTAACATTTTTAGCACCCACTATATCATATCTCCGCACCGTGCTATTAACTTTTTCAAAAATTTAACACGCAAACATGCACCAACAATTCAACCGCCCCTGCCCAACATTCTCCACCACATCAATAACGAGAAAGTGCCCACGCCCGCGCAATAAAAGGGGTTAAAAACCGTTCGCCATTGTATTGACAAATATTGACAAATATTTATTTTTATTGACCTCGAAATGAGGCTTGACAAC
>JBDLJY010000274.1:0-8926 GCA_039714115.1 Pseudomonadota bacterium
AGGGTAAATGTCCGTTAATCAGGGCAAATCCTAGTAAGGCTTGATAGATGTTTTTTAAATCTTGTTGAGTGGCTTTGAGTCGGCTTTGATCCATTTGCGCGGAGAGTGGGATTAATAATCCGCCTATCAATAAACTGATAATGAATAATACTACCGCCATTTCAACTAAGCTGAATCCTTGATGAGATATTTTCGTCATAATGTCGGAGTCCAAAATTTATTTTGCTCTCTGCATTGCCCAGTTTATACACGTTATCAATGACATTTTTTCATCTAAGTGATGAAAAAACGCCTCAACACTAAACTAAACTAACTTTAAACACAGTTTTAGTGCGAGCGTCGGGTTTGATGTAGCTGTAGTTTAGTGATGGCATTATAGGAGTCCAAAATTTATTTTGGGCGATTGGCTCAATCAACACCGGCAATCACAATCACTTGGACTGCTCAGATTTGAAAACGACGCTGTGAAAACACCCACATTCTCGCTGGCGTACTGGTGCCACAACCACCCGGGTTGGTGATGAGGTGGCGGAAGTTTGGGTGGTTAAGAGTAAACGTTGAGGTTTTGAACTGTGATGTTTTTAATCAGTTCAATTAGAAACATCTTGTGCCGGACGGGGGTTTTAACATTACGGACGGGGATCTCGACGGAGGAGAGAACTCCCCCCGTCCGGCAAAAACCCCGTCCGGCAAAAATGTCGGGTTATTACCCGCCGTCGCTGGGGATTTTAATTAATTTTGATCTGTATAATCTGTTCTGAATCGGTGAATTTTACGACGTTCTTTTTTCGTCGGACGTCCTGTACCACGCGGACGTAACGCAGCCGCTTTTTTAGATAAATCAGCAGCTTGTTCACGACGTTGAATACTTTCCGGTGTTTCTTCATACAACAACACCGCCTCTTTTGCGGGGCGGCGTTGCTTAGACAAAGCGCGTACAACCACAGTGCGCTCAACATAACCGGTACGTATAATCAACTCATCACCGACATGCACTTCTTTAGCCGGTTTAATGCGTTGTTGATTGAGGTGGACTTTACCACCACTAACAGCATCAGTGGCTAGACTACGGGTTTTAAAAAAACGCGCAGCCCATAGCCACTTGTCAAGTCGGATTTTAGATGTTGGAGTAGGAGTTTGCATAATTAATTACATTGGTTCTGGTTTACAATAAATATGTTGTGGTGCCTCACTAAAATACTTATACAAAGCCGGACACAGCCACCCTTCTAAATTTTAACCTTGCGCTGTATTAGGAATATCTTGAACAAAAACATCAATAATCTCCGGCATTCCCTCAATAAAGGGTTCTTGCACCAAACCAATACGCTCATCATCAAACATCCAAACGCCTTGTTGACGATCTGGAAAAATAACCATAATAGAATTTGAAATAGCCATTGTACTTTCCTTAAAGTTTGGGCAAGCCAAATAGGGAATAATACGCTCAAAGGATAAGCATTGATGACATATGGACGTTCTATAAATGTTAGGGGTATTTCTGGCTCAAAGGGTATTCAAACGGCTTGAATTTATGAGGGCATGTTTGTGGGAAAATCTAGGTGATTCTGTGTCTCTAGGTTTGTTGATGACATATTTATTTTTCCAGTACGACGTCACGGACGGGGTTGCAAACCCCGTCCCGCACAGGTTCTAAGTTCGTAGTAGGCGATTTATCGCCTACTTCTGTCATTTCATCTTGGTATAAGCGGCTTCGTCTTCTCCCCCAAATATGTCAAACAATCTTTTAATTAAAGCGGCTATTTCTAAGGTCATAATGGCAAAATCAGCATCAAAACGTTGCGCTGGGGTTTCGATATTACTATCGTTGAGTTGCGCTTGTATCAAGTCCAGAGTTTGCAAACGTCTAATGACCAATTCATCATCAAGAATGAAGCTTAAACGCTCATGCCATTCTAATGCTAAGCGTGTTACTAATTTGCCCGCTTCTAAGTGTCCTTGGATTTCTTCTGCTAGTAAGTCTTGACGCTTGCAATTCACGACGGCGCCTTCTTGATCGGTTAGGACACAGGCATCGGCTAATTCAATATCGGCGGGACAGTGGTTTTGATTAACCAGCCATTGCGTCATCACGTTAGCGGGCGCTTGTTGGACTTTTGGGGGAATCACCGGCAAACTGCCCAAGGTTTGACGCAAAAAGCTTGTGAATTCTTCTGCCTTTTTATGACTCGGCGTATCAATCAGTAGCCAACCATTTGTGACATCAATGTAGGCGGATAGATAGGTTGAGCGGCTGAAGGCTCGGGGTACTAAATCAAAAAGCACTTGCTCACGAATTTCGTCTTTTTCACGTTTACGCACTTTACGCATTTGTTGAGTTTCAATTTCCTCAATTTTTTCATTGATGAAATCGCGCACCACCGAGCCTGGCAGAATTTTTTCTTCTTTACGGGCGGTGAAGATGATGCAGTTGTTGGCACTATGTACCAAGGATTCACTATCACGCCCTAAAGGGGGTACCCAGCCTGTGCTTACCATGTCCATTTTGCCACAGGGTTGAAAAGCGTTCTGAGTGAGTTGTTCATGCAAGGCTTCGCCCGTTAATGTGACTGGACGTAAAAAACGAAAAATATGTATATTTTTAAACCACATGTCAGTTATCAGTTATTAGTTATTGATATGGATGACGATTGAGCGTTGCCCACCGTGGCGACGATGCTCCCACAAATATATGCCCTGCCATGTACCCAGTGCTAGTTGACCATTCATAATGGGAATGGCTAGGCTCGTCGCTGTCAACGCTGATTTAATGTGGGCTGGCATATCGTCCGCGCCTTCAAGTGTGTGGGTGTATAGCGAATCTCCCTCTGGCACTAGGCGATTTAACCAGCGTTCTAAATCTTTTTTAGCTGATGGATCAGCATTTTCTTGAATCAGCAAACTGGCTGATGTATGTTGGACAAATAGCGTACACACTTACTTTAAAACGCCAAAACCACAAAATCCGGCCCTGGTTATGTTTAAGGAGCAAGTTCCCTGGGGTGATAAACCATCTATCACCTTTGTCAAAAATCGAATCAAAATATTTCTGGCACCATGTATATCTCGGTTTACCCTTTTTCCTCGGTAAAGAATTGAAGCTTTCCCTCCCAAGTTTTTCAGAATAGAACCGTCCCACAAGGTTTTTGAACTATATGATTCGTTGGCATCTATCACCGTTTTGCCATATTTATTGGCCATCCACTTCAAAGTTTGCTTAAATTTATAGTGGGCCAACCCAAGCATTCCCCTAACCGTTTTACGTCTCAAAAATCGTTTGCGTGTTTCATTACTTTTTTTGGCCATTTGTTGGGTTTCAAAAGTGGGCAATAAAATCACGTCATGATTTGAGACCAAATCATAAGCCACGCGCCGATGTAAATCATTTACAAGGTTTTGTTGTCTCGCTCGAACTTGTGCAATTCGCCGGTTGAGATTTTTCAACCTATCCTTAACCCATTGTTTAGATTTATCTTCACGATGAAGTTTATCGCGTGCAGACAAAAGAGCATCAAGCTTCAACATCAAGGGTACTAGCCGCTCATTAACAAAGCCATCACCATAACTCACCGCAGAATCGAAACTAAAGGCGGTTTGAAAGGTTCTAACACCTGGGTCAAGAGCAACAATGGATAAAGATTGAGTTTTTGTTGGCTTGACGGACTGGTTCAATTTGACACTAGCAAACCATTGACCATTCGTGTATGTCACGATAACGGTTTTGCCTACAGCTTCATTTGGTACCCCTTCTGTCCAAGCACATCCACCTAAGATTTTAGGGAATATTTGCTTTTTGGATGAGAATTTAGGCACCACAAAATATTGCTGGGGCGCATTTCTTGACATGAAAGACATCTCTGCCTTTTCGCCATTCATCCGTTTTTTAATCACAGCAGAACGTGTGTCACACGCTTTACGATAAGCAGCCAGAACGAGATTGCTATTATAGGCCGTTTCATTTTCTTCACATTCGATTTTGCACCAATCACAAATCTGTGTCCTGAATTCAGTGGATGGCTTACGTCCCTTTTTCATAAACTCAATGGTTAAATTGTAAGCCCGACGATAAAGATTCAAAGACGCAAACCATAGAGGTTCGTTTTCAGGATAAATCCTGATTTTTTGGCTTGTGATTACGTCTTGCGCTTCTTTTTCCGTAGTGGGAGTTGATGAAGCTGGTAACGAAAGCGATAAGAGTTTTGGTATCGAACTGCTCGGAACAATCTGGTTCTTCCAAAAGCTCGATTCGCCCACCTGATAATTAGCTTCGCTGACCTTCGGTTGCGATAATCCACTTGATAAGTGTAAATCCACTTCGGGTGATTCGTACTTCAGTGGTTGCCACAATATGTAATGGATTTCCCTCGATAGCTGGTTCCAAAATGGCCCTATACCCACGTCTATTTTGGTTAAATCCTGAGGCAATGTCAGAGAGAATTTTCGCCTCTGGGTATTTTTTTCTGAGCAATTTCTCTTGTCTAACAAGTGAGCTTTTTTGTTTTTGCTTCCGATTCTTGCGTAGAGAATAGTGGTAATTGGTTCATCAACCCAAACCCGGTCCCCCTTTGGTTTTTTTGACTTTCTCAAATTTGCCCTCCTTTATCCAATTTTGGATAGTTGTTATGTAACAGAATATTCTTTAGCTAAAAAACCAGTTGATTTATACATAACTTAAAATCACCGTTTTGTGTTTTTAGCAATTTTAGTGTTTTTGGTTTGTTATGTCAACAGTCCCTCTCGAAGATCTGTTTCACGGACAGCGGTGACAACTTGTTGAGTAAAGTCAAATAAACCCTGATGGGGGGCTTGTACGCTGATATTTTTTATTGGCATAGATGCTGCTATTTTTTAACTTATTGAATTTTATAAAATTTATAACAGACCTACGGGGTTGCCCCCGCAGGTCTTGGATTCTTACGATCTGCGGGGTGTGGGCACTGGTCTGTAAATTGTTTATTATACTTGATGTTTTTAAAAAAGCAAAGTTTTCAGACCTGCGGGGAGACCAATACCCATGACGAGTCCGTTCTCGAAAAAGTAACCTGGCACCGTCGCCTTGTCTTAACTTAATAGCCTACATGGCTGGAATTTTCCCAATCTTAGCCCGCCACTCAGCAGGCCCCGTTTGATGCACCGACTCGCCGCGTGCATCCACTGCCACTATCACTGGCATATCTTGCACTTCAAATTCATGCACCGCTTCCATGCCTAAATCGGCAAAGGCTACCACCCGTGCTGCACGAATTGCTTTGGATACTAAATAAGCGGCACCGCCTATCGCCATTAAATACACCGCTTTATAGTTTTTAATCGCCTCAATCGCTCGGGGGCCACGCTCCGCTTTGCCAATCATGCCAATGATGCCGGTTTTTTCCAACATCATTTCGGTAAATTTATCCATGCGCGTTGCCGTCGTGGGGCCTGCTGGTCCAACCACTTCATCACGCACGGCATCTACCGGGCCAACGTAGTAAATAAAACGGTTTTTGAAATCCAAGCCTGCTGGTAGTGGCTGCCCTTGGGCGAATAAGTCAGCTATCCGTTTATGGGCGGCATCGCGCCCGGTCAATAATTTGCCACTGAGTAATAAACGCTCCCCAGGCTGCCACTGTGCGAGTTCTTCCGGCGTTACTGTGTCAAGATTCACGCGACGGGTTTGTGCCCCCACTTCCCATGTCACTTTAGGCCATTCTTCTAAATTTGGTGGGGTTAAATTGGCTGGCCCGCTGCCATCTAATATAAAGTGGGCGTGGCGCGTGGCGGCACAGTTGGGGATCATGGCAATTGGTAAAGAGGCGGCATGGGTGGGATAGTCAAGAATTTTGACATCTAACACTGTCGTTAATCCGCCTAATCCTTGTGCGCCAATGCCTAGTGCATTGATTTTTTCATAGAGTTCTAAACGCAGTTCTTCAATCCGGTTAGATGCGCCTCGTGCTTGTAATTCATGGATATCAATCGGTGCCATCAGTGAGGTTTTTGCCAATAACATTGCTTTTTCCGCTGTGCCACCAATGCCAATGCCTAGTATCCCGGGTGGACACCAACCCGCTCCCATTTGAGGAACGGTTTTAAGCACCCAATCGATTAAACTGTCACTCGGATTTAACATGACAAATTTGGATTTATTTTCGGAACCGCCGCCCTTGGCTGCCACTTTGACTTCGATAGTGTTACCGGGTACAACTTCGGTATGTATCACTGCTGGTGTGTTATCTTTGGTGTTTTTGCGAGTGCCTGCGGGATCGGTTAGAACGGAGGCACGTAAGACATTATCAGGGTATGTATAGGCGCGTCGCACGCCTTCGTTTACCATTTCGGCGACACTTTTATGCGTTTCCCAATGCACATTCATACCAATTTTGAGAAATACGACGGCAATGCCGGTATCTTGACAAATCGGGCGCTGGCCTTGGGCACTCATGCGTGAGTTGACTAAAATCTGCGCCATGGCATCTTTGGCGGCGGGGGACTTTTCACGCTCGTAGGCTTCCCCCAAGGCTTTGATGTAATCAAGGGGGTGGTAATATGAAATGAATTGAAAGGCGTCGGCAATGCTTTGGATAAAATCCTGTTCTCGGATCGTTGTCATAATGTCTCGTCTCGTTGTGGAAGATTTGTGCAAGGTACGCCTTGCACCAGACGTTGCTAAGTCAGTATATTTTATCGTATAATCCGCCCTCATTGGCTATTTGTTTAGGAGACTGTTATGAGTCTAAGGCAAAAATTACTCACAAGCCTGTTGTCAGTCGTTTTTATCAGCCCAAGTCTAGCACATGATCGTGCTTTGTTGGTGGGCATTGACACCTATCAGTATGTCACCCCGTTAAGGGGCAGTAAAAACGATGTCAAAGATATGCGGCGGTTTATACAAAAGGTGTGGGGCTACCGATCTTCGGAAATCCGCACTCTGCTCGATAAAGAGGCAACCCGTGAAAATATTCTAAATAGCTTTGATGAGTGGCTGATTGAGGGCAGTCAGCGCGGGGATAGGGTGTTTTTTTACTACAGTGGACATGGTTATTACATCTATGATGAGGACGGCGACGAAGACGATGGCTATGATGAAACCTTGTGTCCCGTCGAGACTCAAATCACTGCTAACACGATGATTCTTGATGATGAGATTAAGGAGCGTTTGCAACGTTTAAAGGGGCGGCAGGTGACGGTGGTTATTGATGCTTGCCATTCTGGCAGCGTGACAAAAAATCTGGCGCAAAGATCAGCTATGCCGATTATAAAAATCCCCGTTTTGAAGTCACAGCGCGTTTTTGGGTCTCCTAAGAGTTTGAGCCGTAGTATGAATGCAGAGGGTTTTATTAGTAGCGAGAGAAATGTGATTGCTTATAGTGCCGTTGCCCCTAACCAAGTGGCTCTGGTGGACATAGAACATCCCTATCGTGGGGTGTTTACTCACCGCTTTATCCAAGGTGTCGAAAAAAAACACGCTGATAGTAATCACGATGGACAAGTGAGCCATGCAGAGTTGTTAGAGTACACCCGCCGTGAATCACAAGCCTATTGTGACAGACACAAAGAGCAATGCACGGCTGGAGTACTGAGTCCGCAATTAGAAGCCAAGCCTGAAATTTTAGCAGCGGATGTACGATCAGGTAAAGCCCCTCGGCAAGCAAAGCCTGTGTTAGTAGACGGCAGTAATAACAAGGCGAACTTGCAGGTTAAAATATTACCACATTACCGCTTTAAGGCGGGTGAAGCCATGAAAATAAAGTTACGCAGTGATCACGATGGCTATTTTTTATTGTTTGACATTAACAGTGACAACGAGTTAACGCGCATCTTTCCGAATAAATATAGCGAGCGGGAAGGCAAAGATGGCTATGTCAGGGCGGGGAAAACGGTGACGATTCCAGCCCCTGAGCATAATTTTCAATTCACTGCTGATGAACCGTTCGGCAAGGGATTACTGGTCGCGCTGGTGGTAGAAGATAAGTTACCGAAGATACAAAAATTACTCCCAGAGGCTTTTAAACAGCTAGGTGCGATAGAGGCTCAAGCGGTGTTACAGGAATTACGTCAGCAACTTAATCAGACTTTGCCGCAACTCAATGCAAATCAAGAAGTCGTTAATCGTCCTGTGCGTTGGTCTATAGCGGTAAAAAATTATGATATCGTTCGTAGGGGGGGGGTTTTGAAGGGGTTGTGGGGGGGAAACCATGCAAAATAGGCCTGTTTTATCTTTGGTGAGTGGTATTGTTTTGTTGCTCGGTTCGGGGGGGTTGGCGGCTTGTATTGATTACCAAGCCCAAGTGAATCAAGCGGTGCGAGCGCATGATTTGGATAGTTTGGAGCCGTTATTTGCTACAGTCAAAACTCATTGCCCAAGAAATTATTTGGAGTGGTTGAGACGCAGTATGGCACAAATTGCGGCTGCCCAGGCGGATAGTTTAACGCAGCAAGGTCGATTAGATGAGGCATCAGAGTGGCTAAAACGTGCGCCCACGGTGGTATGGGCTACACAGGTGGTACGTGGGGATATTGCGGCACGCCGTAAACATTGGCAAGCCGCCGCCCAATATTATAATCATGCTCTTGATTTGATTGCTGACGAGGAGGCGACGCCTCAGGCTCCGCCACAAACGGTGATTCAAAAGGTGTTTCAATTGGCATCCCAGGCGCAAGTGTTGGTGGGCAATATAGATGATACTGTCAGCCGATCTGGGGAAGCCAGTGGTATGATGCTTGGCAATATACGGGGTTTTAAGCCATCGATCCGTTTGATACCGATACATTTTCCATACGATGCCAGTGTGTTGAGCGAAAAGGGCAAAAAGGCTGCACGGCAACTGGCCACCTATATCAAGCAATACGTGCGACCCGTTTGGCCTAATTAGTAACGACAAAAATCGTGAAGAGATAAAGCCTTAATTAAAAACTTATAGTGTGGTGTGACTACCAGTGGTCT
>JBDLJY010000275.1:0-8882 GCA_039714115.1 Pseudomonadota bacterium
GTTTGCCAGTCTAATGAATGTCTCAGTTTCCAGAGTTTCATCAACTTAATAACGTCTCTAACCTCACGGAGATTATCAATGTGCATTTTCAGACTGGTTCGTTTACGGCTTTTGTTGCGAATATCATAGATATCCGCATAGTAGAAGTCGTCATCCTGTGCCTTGCCGGTTACAACGTCAACATGAAAATCCTTTCGATAGGGATTGTTGGGAGGTTGCAACAAGGTTAATGCTACCCGTTTGGGTTTCATTTTGTAACCAGCACTACCCAAAGAGTCCTTTACAGAACTGTACATGTCTTTGAGCGATCTGCTATCGGTGGGCGGAAAGTAGATAACCAGATCGAGATCAAAAGCTTTTCTAATCATGGTTTTTTTACCGTAAGAACCACCATAATAAAAGCGGGCATTGTATTGATTGATCGGTTCCAAATCGCGTTGTATTTGATCACGAATACTTTTTAAGCGATCTAAATCCCTTTCCGTCATCCGTTGTTTTTCTAAAACACGGACTAAATAAGAATGTGGTGTCATGGTTAATCTCCAATTGGGTTGTTGGTTATGGTTAAAAAATGCTCAATCCCTTTCAGCATGTTTTTCACTTCTTCCTGATCATATTCACCAAATTTCCCATGAGCGGCTGAATTCCCAACAGCAAGCCAAGCTTTAATTTTACTTAGTTGAGGTGAGCCATACCGCCCCTTATTTTTGAGGCAGTCATTGAGTTTGGAGGCTGGTTTCCATTTCTGAGAATCTTCTAAACAACCTGCTTGTTTTGCCATTCCCTTCAGCCTCTCTTCTACAACAATTCGTGCATAAATAGCAGCGGCATCTTTGTGTCCCTTGTCAAGGAAGTGTTTGGCCTGTTCTAAAACAGAATTAAAAATCTCGCCCGCAATCAAGAATTCTTGATGAACAAGAAAACCATTTTTGAGATCGTCTAAAGCACCGGTTAATAAACCCACTATCATGCGAACTTGAGAGGCATAATAAGTCTTGCCTTTGAACAGTTCCTCCTTGCGCTTGAATTGGGGACTATTTTGACCAAAAGTGGTCTCAATAATGTTTTCTACATTAGTCAACCAAGCGTGAAGCTTGGTATGATCCTGAATCGTTTTAATACCGGGTTTTTTGCTAGGCTGCTCAGATTTGGCGAGTTCTTCACCTTCGACAATGAGTTGTTCGATCCGTTCAGCATAGCGTTTCTGCTTCAATTCCATAATTCTACCCCTAAAAATTAGCCTCAAAAACAGTATTCATACTTTCTCTACTGGCAAGTTACTAAATCCATCGCGGACTTGTGTGATTCTGACTCTCAGTGCATCCACCGTTTTTCGTGTTTGCTCAAGGGTGCTTTTTGCGGGTTCAGAAAAGCCGGGTGTGATCCAAAGGTGATCATTAATCGTTTGTGTCAGTGATCTGATTTGTTCATCTATCTGAGGCAGATACTCGGTAATGTCCTTTACGATATTGTCGGTTTCATCAACGCGCCCCTTGATGTGATATTTAGAGTAGCAAGCGGGTTCCGTTTTTGGTGGAAATTGTTTTGAAACCATTAAACGGTTTGCATTGTCTGCAAAGTAATCTTTAACCGCTACCCATTGTTGACCATCATGAATTTCGTTACTGTAATTGTGACAAAAGTTCTGTTTGAGCTCTTGTTCTGTATAGCCTTTGCCTTGATTAGTACGATCTTGAATGCGATTTCTTTGGTTTTGCTGAGGTGCAAGGTAAAGTGGTTCACCATTCCTGTCCTCTGGTACTTCTCCCTTGCTTAGAGTAGTTAGTTCGCCTTTCCAATCAATATAAAGCAGATGACCTTCTTCGTCATGAGCTTGAGTTTGCTGGTTTTTTTCCTCTTCCAGCTGTTTTTCCCAAGCGGCAATCAGCTTGCTAAATTTTTCAGGATTAAACGCTGCTCTTGTACCCACCCGCGATTGATACCATTCAAAGATAACTTGTCTTTGTTCAGGTGTCGCCCAAAGACAATGTTGAAGCAACCAGCAGTCCCAAATGGAAACGTCATTGTTGTCATTAGTATAAGCGGCAACTTGTAGCAATTTAACGACTTTTCGCCAGCGGCGATCAGACACATAAATTTGTTGTTCGCTCAAGAAGTTTCGCAGTTCCTGCAATAACACCATGACATCATTAGGAATATTCACCGATTCAGCATATTCCTGAATTTTATGTAATTCCTCCACGGTTAAACGCAATTCTAAATCCGGTTTAGGCTTAGGATTGCCTTTTAAACGTAACAGTTGAGCAAAGCTTTCTTGCGATACAGGCATCACTTGATAGCGCAATAAAAATCGATCATACAGCGCGTCTAATTCTTCGCCTTCCGGTAATTCATTACTGGCACCCACGACACAACTTAATGGTGTTTTATCTCTATTAACACCATTATCAAACTCACGCTCATTTAACAGAGTCAGTAGCGAATTTAAAATAGCACTATTGGCTTTGAAAATTTCATCAATAAAGGCTACAGTGGCAGTGGGCAAATAACGACTCGTCAATCTTTCATAACGATCTTCCTCCAAGGCTTTAATGGATAAGGGGCCAAATAATTCTTCTGGCACCGAAAAGCGCGTCAACAGGCGTTCAAAATAATTGCCCCCTTTGAAAGCCTGTTTTAACCTACGCGCTAATTCACTTTTGGCGGTGCCCGGTGGGCCGAGCAGTAATAAGTGTTCACCTGACAATGCGGCTAACAAAGTCAAGCGTATTGGCGTATCCCGTTCAATCAGGTTTTGTGATAATACATCACGTAAGTTTTTCAATTTCGTTTTTATCTTCATTTAAAAACATCCCTCAATATAAAAACAGTTTATCAAATAATAATGTCAGTTAATTTTTGGAGTCCTTAGTCTCGCACGACAATCGCTTTTGCTATGCCTTGTTGGATCAGCTTTTGGGCTGATGGAATTTCTTGTGGTTGTTGAATCGCTACGACATTGCGTCCATTTTGGTGATAAACCGGTGGACTATAAGAAACTTGTTCTTTTTCAAGTTGTTGTTTAATTTCCTTGGATTTTTTGTCCAACTTGGGTGCAGACACTTTCCAGTGATAGCGCAATTCGTGTGCTAAGGCATGGTTTTTGTCTGGCGGTTTGGGCAATTCCAGTTGTTCTGCCGAGTCAGCCGTCAATTCACCTAATTGCACCTCTTTAATTGATAACATCTTTTCTTGCTGCAATTGCCCTTGCCGCCATAATGTGACTTCACCTACTGGTAAATCTCTCAAAATGGGTTGAGGCAATAATTGCCAAGGGGCTTGTTGTTGCCATGTCTGTAAAATGTGTTTGACGGCGGTTGCTCGTTCATCTGCTAAGAATACACCAAACTCTAGGCTGTGTTCTAGGCTTTGCGTTTCTAAGTTGGCAGACATGACGATGGCTTCACCCACATCATTGCAAAGTGCTTTGGCGTGTAACCACCGAAATCCTAAGACTTGGGCTCCGGCTTCTGCTAAATTGATTAAGGTGGGCATGGTTTTGGGGCGAATTCGCGCTAACAGTGTGACGTGTAAGCCCGCCCGAATTCGTTCTATGAGTAATGCTACAATCGCGTGATCGATTTCCCAGCCGAAACTACTGATAATCAGTTGTTGTTTGGCATTCTGGATAATCTGTTTTAATACTGGTTGCAAACTGTTGTCTGGTTTAGTGGCTAAAAAATGTTGAGCTATTTGTGGATTATCCACTTTTTGCAAGGGTTTAACTGTGCTTAGACGTTGTTTTTCTATCAATTCATGTTCTGCCCCTTCCCAAAAAGCCCAACGTAGGTATGTAAAAGCAGTCTGAATTTCTGGAGCTGTCAGGGCAACCGCTAGTTCTTCATTGCGTTCCAAAGCCTCTTTTGTCAGGTTGGCAGTGAGCAAAAAGCCTTTAGAGGATGCGGGATATTGTGTGTCGATCAGCACTAATTTGGCGTGAAAATTGGGGGCAGAGCGTACTAAGACTTGTCCAGCTAGTTGATCTAACATGGTTTTGTGTTGTGCCAGTACTTTTTGCTCAAATTCTGCATCCGCAGCGGGTTCCTTTTCTAATCGGTTTTCGGCTGCCAGTAACAGATAAACACGCACTCCACGTTTTGCCGCGTTCATCAACGCATCTTCTAATGCCTCATCAGCCATCAGAAAACTCATCAGCATTATCGTGTCTTGGGCATGATCAATCGCGGTAATGATGTCTTGAATGCAGTGCCGATTTTCGCCGCTTTGATAGATTTTGTCTAGCACCTCTTCACGCTGATAGGTGTTTTGACGATGGGGTATCCAAACGGGACAACCGACGGAGCGTTGGCGTAAGTCTTGAGATTCTGAAAATGCTTTTGTCCAATGATTAGTATTCATGGGTTTGTCTCCTTGTTCTTAAATCTGCCAATCCAATGGTGCTTGTAAGTACCAATAGGCACGCGGACGCAAATGTTGAGCAAAATCGCTTTGCTCTGGAAAAGTGATTTCGTAATCAGGAAAAAACTCTGCAACCTTATTTTGCATGGTTTCAAAGTCACCCTTGAGTACATAGCGGTTGGTATCCCGTTCCAATAACCAATGTGCCCAATGATTTGCGTCTTGTTGGGTAGCCGGGGCAATCGGTATATTGTTGATAGTGGTATCATCAAATCTACCAAAATTGGTTAAATAGGGTTTTGAAATTGGATAATCTTTGTGAAAATTAGCCAGCTCTTGTTCAGATAAGTCAGGATAAGAAACATCTAGCACTTCTTGTTGAGTACGCCAGCGTGTTAGCCAACTCTGTTGTTGCAGTATCTGGTGCCAAGCTGACTGAAAAGTCATTGGGTGTTGCTCTTGGTAACGACATTCTTTATTGACAATTTTGCCTGTAAACAGCAAGTCGCTGGCTTCACCAATAGTTAAAGTTGCGGTGATGTTAGCGTCGGGAGTGACAACAAGTTCTCCTTTTTCAGCCAGTTCATCAAAACGATATTCCGCATTTCTGTCGTCAGCAAGTGGCGTAATGATCTGCCCTTGCAGTTTTTCAACTAACCACTTGGGAAGATTTTGCATATCTTGGCATCTTTCCTTCAATTCCTTTTGGTTTTTGATCTCATTTCGTGCTTGAGTCTCATTAAAAGGCTTAATTTGGATTAAGGCACTAGCCCACAAGGGATCATCAGTTACCCATATTTCCCATGTCCCTCGTTCTGGTATAAAGATTTCCTCTTCTTTTAATGCCGTTTGACCAGTTTCTGTCAGGATGTAATTGTTATACTCTTGTTCTACTAGCAACTTGTGTGTGACGCAAATTTGTATTAGGCGTTTGCCGACGGTTTCTGGTCGATTGCCTAATAATTTATCAGCTACCATTTTGGCAGAGACATGCTCCCGTTCTTGGGCAAGTAATAAAACGGCATGTAATTCGTCCCGCTTTTGTGTACGCGCCACTTCTGCTAGGATGCGGTAACGTTGAATATTCAAACTGCGTTGAAAAACCAGTTCCATGATGATTAACTCCAAGTCTTGGTGACTGGCACTGTATTGACTAGTGCCTTAAGTTCTGTATAACGATCATTCGATAGGCGTTTATGGTTGCCAACTAAAACCAGTTGATAACGCGCCCTTGTGACGGCGACATTTAAGCGATTTGGGCTACCTAAAAACACGGTAGGATGGTTTTTGACAAAAGATAAAAACACTAAATCGGCTTCGTGTCCTTGAAAGCGATCTACTGTACAGATTTCCAAATGCACATCATGTTTTTGCTTGTTGCCGCCTAGATAAAAGTTGCGATAAGCGCGGTGTTGTTCACTTAGTTTACGGCAGGCTTTACGCAATAATTTTTCCTGTCCTCGGTAAAAACTCAATATGGCTACTGTCCAGACTTTATTTTCTGGATGTGGATTTTGTTTGGCCCACTTATGAAAGGCTTGAATTTCTTTAATAATATCCCTGACTTCTTGATTATTGCGGTTGCCGTGCTCTCCTTTTTTTGGCCGTACATCTAACCAGACTGCTCGGTGAGCATAACGATCATATTCCCACTGGCGAAGTTTTGTCATATCCGGTGGGTTTTGTAATGCCGCACCTTGGTAAATATGTGTACGCGAAAATTGGGAAATTTCTGGGTGCATACGGTGCTGGTATTCCAATAATACATGACGTTGTTTAAGGGCATTTTCTGCTAAACCATCAGTTAATGTTGTCCCTTTTTTTTGTCCTTTGCGGCGTTCAAAACCATTTTGTAAGGATTCTAGTACGGAGGGCAAAGCGATTCTACGAACTTGTTCAATTTTCCATTGCACCCGTTCATGGTTTTCAATGACTGGTAACAAATCATTGATTTGTGTTTGTAAACGTTCCCCTTGCTTGCCTTGGCTTTGACGCTGTTCATACAGCCGTGCTTGTCGCCAAGCGATTTCATTGGCCCAATTTTTATCTTCTTCAGCGGATTGCTTTTTAAAAGCAGCCACACGTCGTTTGACTAAATGTAGGTTTTCTGTGTTGCCACGTAAAGTCGTGATGTCCAAAGGCAGTTCTGCTTCACAAGTTGCCAAGTTAGTCGGAGTATCGACAACGATAGATGCAGTAGCGAGAGATAGGGGATCGCTTTGTGCATTGGCAAACAATACTTTATGTGCTTTTGCCTGTTGCTGGTATTTAGTCTGCTCATCAGTGGCAACCAACACGGCACTGCTGTAATGCTTTGCTTGAAAAACATCTAAACATACTTCGCCTAATACCTGATCAGGCAGACAAACTTTGACATTTTCTGCCATAGCTTCATCATCCACATAAGGCGATAACTGGCGCGGATCACCGATCAATATCCAGCGTTTTGCGAGCAGTGCTGGTACGATAAATTCTTGGAATTGGGTTTTACTCGCCTCATCAATGATCAACATGTCAAACAAGGGATTAGCCATACTCCGATCCTTTATCTGAGGATGTTGCAAAATACCAATGGTGGTGCCACAAACAACATTAGCTGATTCCAAAATCATATTTGTCAAGGTTTCGTCTTGATTTTGAATGGCTTGTAACAAATGTGTCTGTGCTTGACTCAGTGAATTTTGTTGGCTGAGAAAGTTCACCAGCCGATTTTTTTCGGCGCGACAAAATTCTTCAAATTGGTAAGGTTTGACGCTGTCTGACAAATTACTCTTGTCACCAATCCGTACTGGGATGACTTGTTCACGATAGGGACTAGCCATCAAGCGTTCAATCACATTATCTACCGCTACATGGGTAGAGGCACATAACAAGATTCGTTTGTCTTGTGCTATCAATTGTAAAATGAGTTCACAGATTGCGGTGGTTTTGCCTGATCCGGGCGGCCCTTCAAGAAAGGCAAAATCTGGTGTATTTAACGCGATGTTCACAAAATCACGTTGCTTATTGGTACCCGGGCGGCTGGAATCGGTGAGCAATTTCCAAGTGAGCTGAGAATTGTGCCAATTATGAGTTATCGGTAGATTTGGCCATTGAGCATGATTGGTAGTTTCCATCAGCTTTAACAAAGGACGATGTTCTGGCAAAGGGGAATCTTGCAAACGGCGAATCGCTTCCAATTGCTTTTGTAAGGGATAAGTGTTGGGTTTTAGCAGCAACATCGGTTTATCTGGCTGTTTTTCTAGTAACAATTGGTTAGTTTCCAGATCACGATCCAAGATGGAAATTTCATCCTTTTTATAAAAAGTCCAGCTTTGTGCCTCCGGTGCCTCCGCCTGATAAACGCTACGAGTGTTGTCATCCAAAAATGCCTGAAAAGTCGTCTCAGGTTCATCAGGACGATCTTCTGCTTCGATTAGCTCTATCCAACAACCTTTTTCTGATGAGCCGGGTTTCCAAGCCAAGCGCAATACTGCTATATCACTTTCCAGATATTTCTTGGTATGATCTAAATAAGTATAAAAATCCCTTAATCCATGTACCGTCATATTTATGAGCATGTCGGGACGATGAATATTGGGTTCTATGTTTTGATAGTGCAAAAGTGCCATGTCAGTGTGTCCTTGTGGAATGTCAAGCCAATATATAGCACATTTCATGCAAAAGAACAATATTTTTATAAATCAATTAGTTAATTTCAACAACAAAATTGTAATATAGGAATAAAAAGTAACTAAGCGGAAAAATTTTTCCGCTTGTCCAAAATAAATTTTGGACTCCTATCATGCGGAGCAAAGCGATAAATCACCTACTACGAACCCAGAAATTATACTGGCATTGCCTCAAAACATAAGTGCAGGAATTTACGGACTGAAGGTCGAAAACAGCAAATGGCATTGCTGATGAATTGGGTTGATATGATACCCAGAAAAATGGCAAAATCTCGTCTCGTGCGCTGTTAGGCCGGCGCAAGTGTGGCAAATCAGTCATTAGTCATGATCGATGAAATTCAATACATGACAAAATATGTTTTTCGTGACAAAGACTGCAAGGCTCCAGCACGTCGTTTGCCCGGCGCCTATCATGGACTGGTAGATAAAACGCACACACCAATCCCTAATTTCGTCAATCCCTGTTCTGTATTCCCTGTTCTGTGTTGCCTATTCGTGCTAAGGGATTTCAATCTGATGTTGAAGTGTGGTTGCAGGAGCATGGAGTGTTGACGGCGGATTTAGCGTTTTTGGGGTTGGAATCTTTGGACTTCTAAATTCACATCAATACTGGGATTGACTGAATACAACACAGAACAGGGATTGACGAAATCAGGGATTAAAACATAAGAGCACAGGGATTGACGAAATAAGGGATTAAACACCCCACCATAAAACGGACAATCTAAATAAAACGCACACACCAATCCCTTGTTTCGTCAATCCCTGTTCTGTATTCCCTGTTCTGTGTTGCCTATTCGTGCTAAGGGATTTCAATCTGATGTTGAAGTGTGGTTGCAGGAGCATGGAGTG
>JBDLJY010000276.1:0-8716 GCA_039714115.1 Pseudomonadota bacterium
TCTTTATCAAAGTATTAAGCTATATGACATACTATTTTAATAAGTATAATATATAAGTCTTATAAATAATGTTGTATTTTTTTAATGATGAGTCAAGTATAATCTACCTGAAAAGACCTACGGTGCAAGGTACGCCTTGACCATCACCCAAGTTCATAGTAGGCGATAAATCGCCTACACCTCTGCGGCGACCACTCTCGTCCAAAATAAATTTTGGACTCCAACATAGACGTTTGCGAAAGGATTTTAACTATGCGAAGATTTTCTTCTTACGGTCCAATTGATCGTGAACTACATTATTATGTTCCTCGTCAAGAATTGATAGATAAAGCGACTCAACAACTGAAGGGCTATAATCCCAACAAAGGGGGACATTACATCACAGTCTGGGCACCGCGTCAAACCGGCAAAAGCTGGATAATGCGAGAAGTCGTATTCAGCCTTCGGCAGGAAACCCAGTTTGATGTGGTTATCCTGCCTTTGCAACATCTCTCTAATGTCACTGATGTCAATCGTGCGGCTCAAGTACTGGGCAGAGAATTGGCGAAAAAGTTGAACCTAGAGAAGCTAACCATAGACACCTTAGAGGATTTTTATCTTTTGTTTGAACGGGAAACCCTTCGTAAGCCCTTGATTTTGATTTTAGATGAGTTTGATGGGCTCCAAGAACCCGTTATCGCCGGGCTAGTCGGTTTTTTTCGCAATATTTATCACAGTCGTCAGAATCAAGCGGACAAATCCACCGCCGAGAAGGATTACTTGTTACATGGCATGGCTTTAATTGGGGTACGTACCGTCTTGGGCGTGGAAAATGCCAAGGGTTCGCCCTTTAATGTTCAGCGAAGTATGCATATTCCTAACTTGACTCACGATGAAGTAGTTTATCTCTTTAATTGCTATCAACAAGAAAGTGGGCAGTTGATTGATCCAGAAGTGGTGGAAAGTATTTGGTATGAATTTCAAGGGCAACCCGGCTTAACGAGTTGGTTTGGAGAGTTATTGACAGAAACCTATAATAAAGCCACTGATCAACCGATTACACTGGCACATTTTAAAGAGGTTTATGCTGCCGCGCTTGATTTGTTACCCAATAACAATATTTTGAACATCATTAGCAAGGCGAAACAGGCACCTTATAAACCTTATGTTTTGGAACTATTCCAAACGAAAACCAAGGTCAATTTTATTTATGATGATCCCGTCATCAATTTTCTCTATATGAATGGGGTAGTGGAGGTTGAACAAGTCAGCTTGAGCGAAAATTATGTTAAATTTCCTTGCCCATACACACAAAAGCGCTTGTTTAACTATTTTGCCAGAGAACTGTATCATGAAATGGACGGCTTGTATGATCCGTTTGAGGATTTATCGGATACGATTACTGAAGACAGTCTCAACATTCCTCAATTGTTGCATCGATATGAACAGTATTTGCAAGCCAATCGGGAACAGGTGTTGAAAAACGCACCTCGCCGGGGAGATTTACGGGTGTATGAAGCCGTGTTTCAGTTTCATCTCTATGTCTATCTGACCAGTTTTCTTCGTAGTTATGATTCACAAGTTCAACCAGAATTTCCAACTGGCAATGGTCAAATTGATTTGTTGATACGTCATGCGGGGCAATTGTTTGGTTTAGAGTTAAAGAGTTTTGCAAATCAACGAGCATATAATAAAGCACTCATTCAAGCAGCAAAGTATGGGCAAGAGTTGGAGGTGACTTCAATCTGGTTAGTGTTATTTATTGAATCCGTTGATGAAACCAATCGCCAACGGTTTGAAGTTGATTATACGGATGAAGAAACGGGGGTTATTGTGTATCCTCGATTTGTGCAGACGGGCAAAGCATGAGCCATTTGACGGTATTTTGGAGTCCAAGATTTATCTTGGGCGACCGCACGGAGAATCTTGGACTCCAAAAAGTCATAACCACAGCAAAAGGAGTTTTAAAAATGCGAAAATTTTCCTCTTATGGTCCCCCAAATAACAAATTGCATTACTACGCACCGAGGGAGGCTTTAATTACATACACATGCACGCAATTGAAAGGAGATGCGCCTGATGAAGGTGGTCATTACATCACCGTTTGGGCACCTCGTCAAACTGGCAAAACTTGGATCATGCAAGAAGTCGTATTCAGCCTGAGGCAGGAAAGCCAGTTTGAGGTGGTTATTATCAGTTTGCAATATCTCTCTAATGTGACTGATGTCAATCGTGTGGCTCAATTCATTGCCATGGAATTGATGGAAATTTTGGGCTTAGATAAGCTCACCATCAACACCTTAGAGGACTTTCATCTTTTGTTTAAACGGGAAACTCTAAGTAAGCCCTTGATTTTGATTTTGGATGAGTTTGATGCCCTCGCTCAAGACGCTATTGCTGGCTTAGTCGGCGTGTTTCGTCATATTTATAATACTCGTCAGAATCAAGCGGATAAATCCACCGCCGAGAAGAGTTACCTGTTACATGGTATGGCTTTAATAGGGGTACGTACCGTCTTGGGCGTGGAAAATGTTAAGGGTTCGCCCTTTAATGTTCAGCGAAGTCTGCATATTCCTAATTTGACTCATGATGAAGTAGTTTATCTCTTTAATTGCTATCAACAAGAAAGTGGTCAGTCAATTGAGCCAGAAGTGGTGGAACGTATTTGGTATGAATTTCAAGGGCAACCCGGTTTAACGAGTTGGTTTGGAGAGTTGTTGACGGAAACCTATAATAAAGCCACTGATCAACCGATTACACTAGCACATTTTAAAGAGGTTTATGCTGCCGCGCTTGATTTGTTACCCAATAACAATATTTTGAACATCATTAGCAAGGCAAAACAGGAACCTTACAAACAGTTTGTTTTGGAACTGTTCCAAACCAAAACCAAGGTCAAATTTACCTACCGCGATCCCATAATCAATTTTCTCTATATGAATGGAGTAGTGGAGGTTGAACAAGTTAGCTTGAGCGAAAATTATGTCAAATTTCCTTGCCCATATATACAAAAGCAATTGTTCAGCTATTTTGCCAGAGAACTGTATCATGAAATGGACGGCTTGTATGATCCGTTTGAGGATTTATCGGATACGATTACTGAAGACAGTCTCAACATTCCTCAATTGTTGCATCGATATGAACAGTATTTGCAAGCCAATCGGGAACAGGTGTTGAAAAACGCACCTCGCCGGGGAGATTTACGGGTGTATGAAGCCGTGTTTCAGTTTCATCTCTATGTCTATCTGACCAGTTTTCTTCGTAGTTATGATTCACAAGTTCAACCAGAATTTCCAACTGGCAATGGTCAAATTGATTTGTTGATACGTCATGCGGGGCAATTGTTTGGTTTAGAGTTAAAGAGTTTTGCAAATCAACGAGCATATAATAAAGCACTCATTCAAGCAGCAAAGTATGGGCAAGAGTTGGAGGTGACTTCAATCTGGTTAGTGTTATTTATTGAATCCGTTGATGAAACCAATCGCCAACGGTTTGAAGTTGATTATACGGATGAAGAAACGGGGGTTATTGTGTATCCTCGGTTTGTGCAGACGGGCAAAGCGTAAGTGGTAGGCGATAAATCGCCTATTGTTTTGAATGGGAATTAGTCAAACATATCCTGAGTTATATTCTTATACCAGTTATAGGCATAAGCTAGTTCACTTTTTCTGTATTGATCCGAGGCTTCTAAAGGAGAAACGCCACTTTCGTTTTGAGAGACTTCAATTTTGCCATCTTTGAAACGGTATATACCGGTCACAGAAATAGCAAAATCTTTTCCAACAATACTATAGCAAGTATTGACGAAAGAAGGATCAACCATTTTTGTATCTCCCAATGCTGACATTACCGTTTACCACTCAACACTTCATTGCTCATAAAGCAAGTGTAGTAGTGTTTGTTCTGTTCAATGATCGTGACATCAATCCCGAGTTCCGCCTTGTGAATATGTTTTGCGACGATGACTCCGCCGGCACCACCGCCGATAATTACCACTTTTTTCTTAAGGCTTGGTGTGAGAAAATAAAAACCAGCTATGCCGGCTGCCGTACCTGCTGCTCCCAGGGTTAAAATTTGTCTACGGGTGAAATTTGACATTTAGTTTGATCCTTTGAAATTATCGCCTCTTTCTGTCCGCGATCCTGAATTGTCTGATTTCGCTAGCGGTTTCCACGCCGTTTTCGTCCCGCCCCAGCACTCGCCAGTACACGGTTTGACCAAGTTCCAACAGTCGGTGTGCAAAATTTGTCCAGTCGTCGGCAGAAATCACCAATTGTGTGTCGTCTGACCACCCATCGCTGGGGATGGAATAGATTGTCGCGCTGCCACTGAGGGCGAATTGGAATTTAAACGCTTGTCCGCCGCCCCAACTGAACACTGGTGGGGTGGTGGGGCTGAGTACCACGTTGTTCGCCGGGCCATTCACGCGGACCTTGGTCGAAAACGCTAGGCTCACCGGGCCGTTGTCCGCAAGGGGCGCCCGCCAGAGTTCGGTTCCGCTACTGTTGTTATAAAACCCAACATATAAATATCCTTCATAAGCGAGAATAGTCCAAAGGCCGTTGTTATTAGAGTCACCGAAATCGGTGGTATTAATCTGGGTCCAATTGATCGCGTCGGAGCTGTGCCCAACAATGCTATCTGTGTCGCTGATAGCATATAGCTCGTTATTGTATGTATAAACTTCACTGATTCCGATTTCGAACGGGATACCCAGATCAGCCGAAACGATTTCCCAATCGCTGCCGTTTCGACTTTTATGCATTTCCCAATGGGTCATAGTTGATAAAAATCCATACATATATCCTTTATATTCAATCACTTCAACCATATTTTGGCCACGTCCAAACTCTTTGATCATTTCCCAATTTGTGCCATTGGCAGTTCGCCACACCCGCCCATTGCCAGACGAAATAAAGTTAAAGGCATAAAGATAGCCGCCATAAGGCAGCAGTTCTTCAATGAAAATAACGTTTTTACCGTATCCCAATCCATTAGTCCCAGTCTGCTCCCAAGTGATGCCATCATTTGTGCGCCAGATTTGAACGCCTTGGGTTAGGTTAATAGTAGCCACGTATAAATAGCCATTAAACACGGCAGTTGGCGTTCCGTTTTCATTGGTGGCGCCGATTCCAAAACCGTCAAATACGACTTGTTCCCACAAAAGTCCATCGGGGCTGCGCCAAATTTCTGTGCCGTTTGGATCATTGTCATTAGTATGCCCAAATGTTAGATATAAATATCCATTAAATTCAATCAAGTCATCTGCGTGATCTTCTGCACTACCCAAGCCCCAAAGTTTGTTGTCAAAAACTTTAGTCCAAGTCACGCCATCTATAGAGCGGTACAAATTGACTCTATCTCCATTGGGATAGCCTTCTAAGCCGGCATATAGGTAGCCATTAAAGGCTTTGAGATCAATAATACTTGGCACC
Source organism: Pseudomonadota bacterium (assembly GCA_039714115.1). Classification (GTDB taxonomy): domain Bacteria; phylum Pseudomonadota; class Gammaproteobacteria; order Beggiatoales; family Beggiatoaceae; genus Thiomargarita. Next base: position 5,415 of record JBDLJY010000276.1, read on the forward strand.
TGTGAGCCTAAGCCAAAGCCTTTGGTGGCGGAAATGGTATTAATTGTAATGGAATCACTTTTGTTGCGAGTCGGCAATTCAGCTACATTGGTAACGGCAAATACATATTTGCCATTGCTGTCATAAAGTCGGTAAGTGGTATTAGTTGAGCGGTTGATATTGACAGGGGCTCCGTTACCCCAGGTTAATTGAAATGATAGGGCATCCCACGATAAGGTGTAAGTGCCATCATCACTGTCATTTTTTCCAGGGGCAATTAGCCTGACACCGGTAATATGGGTCAATTCGCTAATTGTTTTGATATAACCTGTCTGATTTCCTCCAATGATTCCTTCCCAGTCTGATGGGGATATGGCTTGGAGTGGTGGTACAATTATCCAGAAAATAGTGCTAATAATAGCAAGTTTTTTTGTTGTCATAGTTTTTACCTTGATAAGCTGTAGGCGATAAATCGCCTACTACGAACGGGATAATAGGAGTCCAAGATTTATCTTGGACTTTCTATCAGCGAACAAATGGCCGCTTCGGGCTGACTTCTAAATGTAAATGATTATAATGAGCCGCATTATAATGCGGAGTGAGTATTATTTGGAATAAACCATTTTCAGCGGCTTCGCAGACAAGTGTCCGTAAAATATGAAGATTAGCCGATTCCCATTCACGGGGAGGACATGGAGCAACGCCTTTTTCGCTATCTGTCCAATCTCTTTCTACCTTCAAATTGGGGGCATTTTCACGCTCAAAATAGGCCGCATCAATAGCAAGTGCCCAAGCATGACTACTGGTACGCCCGCTTTTGGTTATTAACACACCGGGACTATAAACCCGCAGATGTCGCAATCGCGTGATCCCAAATCGACGAAGTGTGGGTGCCCAGGCAAGTAGGGCAACAGCCAAGCGACAGTCCATAATTGAATGGGTTTCAGAATTCCACTGATATTCAACTATAACACCACCCAATGGTGAATTGACACGAATTGCAGTTTGGACATCTTCGATATCATTTAATTGTTCAAATTGTACGTCGTGGCTACGCAATATTGAAAGACATTCTTCTTCCGTCAGAGAGATGATGCCTTGTCTGATATTTTCACTTTGCTGTTTTTTTGAAACACAGCCTACTAGCGCTGCCGCTAGAACGCAAGCTAGTAAAAGATTAAATCTGATCATATCCTAAAAAAATTAACTACAGGGATTATCAAGAAAGGGCTGAAAACGCTTGTTGTTCAGTTTCCTCAATGGCTTTATCAATCACAAGGTTCGGAACGCCTTGACGTTTTAAACTTTCAATGATAGTTTGTATCGGTAGATAGTTTAAGCGTTCTAAGTCAACCCGCAAACCTTGACCGATATAGTATCGAATCAATGCTTCATCGCTAGAAAATCCAAACGCGGGTGCAACTCGCTTTAAGTCTTGGACGACATCTTCTGGCATACGCACTGTTATTGCCATTATAGGCCGATCTTTTCTGAGTCTTTCATTCAATTCAGTAGTTTTCATAAATTAACCGTTCTTTTTTAGTCAGCTTACGAGCCGAGATAATTCGGAAACAATCTTCTTCTAGTTGGATATGAACCACAAAAAGATGTTTTCCATTTGAGTTGACACCAATTACAGCATCTCGTGCTTCTACTTCTGCACTGGCATCGACAATCCGAAGAAATGGATCGAAAAATACCTCACAAGCTTGCTCAAAAGTAACACCATGTTTCTGAAGGTTGATTTGAGCCTTTTGAACATCCCATAAAAACGTGATGCCTTGAAATACAAAAGAATTCTCCATAATAAGGGAATCTCCAATGGAATACAACTTAAATCAAATCAACTTTAACGGATAAACATAACCCTAGTACAGCGGATTAACGAAAATAACGGATAAACACCTGTCCCGTAGGGAACTTAAAACGGACAGACTCAATACGATCAATACTCTAATCCGTTATTTCCATAAATCCGTTGTACTTGTTTTATGGATTGTGTCATCTCCCCCATTGTTTCAACAAATTTTGTGCGTCCGCACTACCCTGATCAGCCGCTTTGCGAGTCCACTTGATGGCTTCTTGATCATTCTTAGAAACGCCGTCGCCATTGGCGTATATCAAACCTAAGTTTAATTGCGCTTGAGCATCCCCCTGTTCTGCGGCTTTATGAAACCACTTGACGGCTTCTGGCTTATTCTGAGTGATCCCCTCGCCATTGTAGTAGCTCATACCTAAGCTTAAGCTGAGTTGCGCCGAAGCATTTCCCTGATCAGCCGCTTTGCGAGTCCACTTGATGGCTTCTTGAACATTCTTAGAAACGCCGTCGCCATAGGCGTATATCAAACCTAAGTTTAATTGCGCTTGAGCATCCCCCTGTTCAGCGGCTTTATGAAACCACTTGACGGCTTCTGGCTTATTCTGAGTGATCCCCTCGCCATTGTAGTACCTCGCGCCTAAGTTGAGTTGCGCCGAAGCATGTCCCTGAACAGCCGCTTTGCGATACCACTTAACGGCATCTTCGTCATTTTGGGGCACCCCTTTGCCAAAGTGGTACATATTGCCTAAGTTGTTTTGCGCCACCGCATGTCCCTGATCAGCCGCTTTGCGATACCACTTGACAGCCTCTTCGTCATTTTGGGGCACCCCTTTGCCAGAGTTGTACAGACTGCCTAAGTTGTTTTGCGCCACCGCATGTCCCTGTTCTGCTGCTTTGCGAAACGACTTGAAAGCAGTTGCATAATCGTCTTTTTCAAGGGCATCATTTCCCCTTGAGAAAGCCACGTCTGTCTCGCTGCTTAAGGCATCATTCTCCTTTGAAGAAGCCTCCTCGGTTGCTTTCACAGTCTTGCTATTTTTAAGGGCATCACTCCGCTCCTCGGTTGGTTTGACGGTTTCTGTGGAACACGATACCAGTGACAAAACAAATACACAAAGCAAAACAACTGTCTTTAATTTAATAGTCATTTCGATTCTCCAAAATAATAGAATAGTACTGGATTCTCTCCGTATAGTCCACTGGAGCGCCCGAAGTTGATAGCCTTGTTGTCTTAACTCAGTTGGTACTACAGCCGACATGAGCCTGGCATTGATTGCATGGATACACTGCATTTAATTAGCGCCAAGTTGGGTGACGGTGTGCCAGTCAAGCCGATATAAGGTGCGTAGGACGCACCCTACACTCGCTGATTGATTTTATTACAACAGCCATGCAGGACGGGGTTTGCAACCCCGTCCGTAACATCAATGCCATTAAGTTAAGCCACCAAATAAGACCTGCCAGGTATCCAAAACATGGCAGGTTGTTGTAAATTAAAGGAAAA
>JBDLJY010000277.1:0-8678 GCA_039714115.1 Pseudomonadota bacterium
TTTTTTTCTGGTTGGCGGCTACCTTTTTGAGAATGCGCTTTTGTTCAGGCTTTTGGGCATCCTGAAACACCGCTAGTCGGGCCAGAGAATCATAAAAATGGAAGATAGGCACTAGTACCATTGCAAATACACCTTCCAAATATTTTTCAGCCATAGCAGCATTCTCAACTGCCTGAGGGTAGGCCTGAAAGAGATAGCAGAGAGTCAGTTTGTTGCAATATAAAAAGCCAAGTGCAGTTATATTATTCGATTTCAGATAAATCTGGAGCATTTTTTGCTCATCATAACGTTCACCGCTAAAACAAGTGGGAGCATCACTTTGCCCCATCAAGTTCAAGACGACTTGCCCGTATATTCCAGGTACATACGAGACTGCGCCTTGGAGTTGCCTAGCAACATCAGCACTATATTTTGCCGTTATTTCTCGATCAATGATTGCCAGTTCTTGACCAATGACATACGAATTGATGGGGTGATTCATGACAGCATAGGCCGCATATTCTAAATCCCCCGATTCCACTCCGCTTTGATAGGCCATCAGCAAAGGTTTCAAGGTTTCCTGAGTGTGTTCCTTCCAATGTCTTATGAAATTATTAACGATCTGGAGAACCTTGGCTTTGAGTTCTTTAGCCTCAAACCGTTCCAATACTGTCAAAGCCAATTGTCCAAATTGATAGCCCGCCTCAATATCGCCTACCGATCCGCATAAAATAATCCCATAAGTGGCATAAGCATAGGCTGATAAGCTGGTATTACCATATTTGAGCGATAAATTGACCTGTTTAAACACCAACAACGGAAACAGTTCAGGCACAGCCATGTAGGCGGCCGAAGTGGTACTGGATAGAATCTGCATAGCAGCCAGCTTGGCAGAATCGGTCATTTCAGGCAAATCTATTAAGTCCTCAGTACGTTTTCCAAAAAGGGTGATTTTGGTTTGCAACAAACCAAGGATGATGTGCAATTTGTTGGGTTTTTGGGGCAAAGACACACCCAACTGTGCTAACACAGGCAGGGCTGTTTCTATCGCATCCAACATCTTATCTTGAGCCAGATACGAGGAAATTTTAATCTCGTATGCCTTGATTTTATCAAGAAGCGTTTTGGCTTGTTGCAGCACCACTTCAAGTAATTGTTCCATCTGTTCAAATTGGCCACTGAGATAGGCCGCTTCTGCCGCTTCGACATGGAGTGCTAAAGCCAAATCATATTGTGTTTGCCAGCTGTTGTTATCACTACTTAATAATCCAAGGGCCACACTGAAGTAATTAAATGCGTGTTGATAGGCCGCTGAGGCTCTTGCCTTCTCGCCCGCAAGCCGATTTAAGTGGGCAAGCTCTTCCCGTTCTGATTGCTGTTCAATCAATTCAATGCCCGCATTGAGTTGATCAACGATGACAAAAACGCTCTGTTCTCTGTGTTCCGGTGGTGTATTCTTCAACAGTAATTGACCGATTTGCCAATGCACCACCTGTTTTTCTTCCTCTGGGATGAGGGAATAAACGGCCTGTTGAACACGGTCATGTGCAAATTTATAAGCCTTTTCCAAGGGAAAAATGAGTCCATCGGCAAGGGCTTCCCATAAATCCGCCTTGGTTTCTTGTGCGTCTTTTTCAGAAACAATGGCCAAAGTTTCTATCTCAAACTGATTCCCAATGCAAGCGGCGAGTTTTAATGCTTGTTGGGTTTTTTCACTCAGTTTGTGTACTTTATCTGTCATCAACTCAACCACGTTATCCGTGATATTTCTAGCCTTAATCTGCGCTAAATCCCATTGCCACCGTCCTTCTCGAAAGTCAAAATTTAACAATTCTTCTATGTACAGGGTTTTTAAAAATTCACCCAGAAAGAAGGGGTTGCCGCCGGTTTTGGTCTGGACTAAATCCGCAAGATCCCGACTTTCTTCGAGTGTGTTGCTTAGAGCGTCCGCAATGAGTTGATTAATGTGGGGCAAGCTTAAAGGCGCAATAGTGATGGTTTTGATATCCACGCTGATCTTTGACAAGGTGAACATCAGCGGATGGGTGGCATCGACTTCGTTATCTCGATAGGCGCCTATTAAAAATAGATGTTGGCTTTGCGCCATTATTAATGTCATCAATTTCAAACTGGCAGAATCTGCCCATTGTAAATCATCCAAAAAAATCACTAAGGGGTGTTCTGCTTGGCAAAATAGCTGGATAAAGTTTTGGAAAACATAGTTAAAGCGATTTTGCGCGGCTGTTGGGTTGAGCGCTGGCAGTGGCGGTTGTGTCCCGATAATGATTTCAATTTCAGGAATCACTTGAGCAATCACTTGTCCGTTGGTACCAACGGCTGCTAATATTTTTTCTTTCCATTCAGCTAATCGCGCATTATTTTCCGTGAGAAGTTGTTGTACTAAATCCTGAAAAGCCATCACGATGGCGGAGTAAGGGGTATTGCGTTGAAATTGGTTAAATTTGCCGGCGATAAAAAAACCGCGCTTTTCTGTGATGGGTTTGTAAATTTCTTGTATCAGTGCGGATTTGCCAATACCGGCATAGCCGGCGACTAGCATCAGTGAGCTTGGTCCCTGACTGGCTTTGTCAAAGGCGGCGACTAAAGTTTTTATATCTGACTCACGCCCATAAAGTTTTTGAGGTAGTTGAAATTTGTCGGAGATATCCTGTTGGCCCAAAGTAAAAGCTTCAAGTTGGCCTTGTGCTAGGCGAGCTTGGCACTTTTCTAAGTCGGCTTTGAGGCCCCAGGCACTTTGGTATCTCGCTTCTGCCGGTTTTTCCAGTAATTTTATTATAATATCTGAAATGACTTCAGGGATTTCTGGATTTAACAGGTGAGGCGGTGTGGGTTGTTTGGCAAGATGACGGTGTACCAACGCCATCGCGTCCTCTGCTTCTTCAAAGGGCAAATGATGGGTGAGTAGTTCATAAAAGGTGACACCCAGGGCGTAAAAATCGGTGCGATAGTCGATGCCACGATTCATGCGCCCGGTTTGCTCCGGCGAAATGTAAGCCAGTGTGCCTTCCAACTGTTCGGGATTTTTGAACGTGGGGATTTCACGCGGTAAAATCGTTGAAATACCAAAATCAATGATTTTTAACTCGCCAGTCTCTTTGTTCCAAATGATATTGCTGGGATTAATATCTTTGTGAATGACATTGGCTGCGTGAATTTGACCTAAAGTGTCAGCGGCTTGAATAAAAATGGGCAGCCATTCCACCACACCCCATTGCTCCTTTGGGAGGATTGTCATCCATTGCTTTAAGGATTCGCCGCCAAAATCCTCGAAAATAATCACTGGTGTATTTTGGTATTTTTCTAGGTTGTATGTTTTAATAACTCCGGCTAAGTTAAGGCTGCGGGTAAATTCATATTCTTGCTGATAGTGGGCTAAATTGGCGGGCGAGTCTTCTTTGAGGACTTTAAGAATAACCGGTTGATTATCTTCATTTCGTAGTCCACGATAAACCAGCGAGTTGGCATTTTCATAAATTTGATTGAGAATCTTATAGTTAGGAATGGTCATCATTGTCTCACCTTATCCGCGATTAGAAGTACAGAAAATAGGAGTCCAAGATAAATCTTGGACTCCTAGCAAAAAATTTTAAAAACTTTTGCTCAGCATGAAAAACAGCCGCTCATCTGCAACGTCGTCAACGTTGTCTAAGTCAGTATCGCTAAAATTGAGGGAGAATTCAAAACCAGCGACACCATAGGATAAGGAGGCGCCATAATAAACGTAGTCATCTCCGGCTTTGTCATTCTCATCAAAGGTTTGCTGACCAACAGATGCTTTGAAGCCCAAGCCATTGTCTAAGCTGTGACCGATCTCAAAGGCATAGTGGTGAGCTTTGCCCGTTTCACCAAACCACTCTGGTGAGTAATCATACGATAAGCCAAACTTAGTCCCCACTTTCAGGCTATAACCCACGCCGAGGTGAAATTCAGAAAAGTCGTAATTAAAGTCGCTACCAGCCCCCGGATATATAAATTGAAGCGCTTTGAGCTCATAGCTGAAGCCATTGTCCAATTCGTTGCCGTAACCAACATAGAGATCGATTTCAATGTCGGCACGATCTTCGGGGTTGATCGTCGTGTCCTCTAAAAACTTGACGTTAGAAGCCCAAGTACCCAGAGAAAAACCAGAGCTATGGTTGATGTCAAATCCACCTTGTATAGCCCATCCTTCATCTGTTTGGGTAAAACCACGGAATACATAGTCGGATGTCAATGCTACATTCGCGCTGAATTCGGTGGCTTGGACAGTGGGTAGGCTTGCGAGTAAAGTACTGGCTGTTAGTATCGTTTTATAGGGAAATTTCATTTATTATCTTTCTCAGGTTTTATAGGCGATAAATCGCCTACTACGAACTTACCAATAAAAATGTTGCATAAGTAACAATGTTGTCATTTTTAATCCAAGTTTTATTGTAGGGTGGGCAACGTTGCTACCCTACATGTACCTGATTTGGTACTTAAAAGAATATTATCAACTGTGGAGTCATGCAAAAACTATGCCTGCCTATTATTGTTCCAACAAAATCAAAGCGGCATGACAAACATCAACCGGCGTTTTACTATTAATTAAAGTGTGCAAGAGTCGTTCAATCACCGTTTTTTTAAGATTGCGGGTAATAAACACAATTTGTGAGCATCGTTCATTATTCGGCCAAGCGTCCAAAGTGACTGGGGGCTGGAAAATATGTTGAACGCCTTGAATAATGACAGGTAAATCGGTTTCATAAGTATGGGCAATGCCTTTAACCCTTAGCAAATCTTTGCCTCGTAAACTGGTCAATTGTTGTATCCAACGTTCTAAGGTTAGCCAGTGCAAAGGTGCATTGTATTCTATGCAAAAGGTTTTAATATAGGTATCGTGGTGTGTATGTTGTTGATGGTAAACGTCTGCTTGTAACCAGTGTTCTATATCAAGTCGTCGGGTTTGGGGATTGTAATCGCCGCTATCAAATAAGGTGGCAGCGTTGAGTGTTTGCTGCTTGAGATTGGCTTGATGTATCATGGCGGTGGGATTGATGCAGCGCAGACGTTGCTTTAATGTTACAAGTGTCGCCGCTGGAGTTAGGTCGATTTTTGTTAAGATAAGATGGTTCGCCAATGCGGCTTGTTTGAGGGATTCATCATATTCATCAAGTTGTTGTGCGCCATATAGGGCATCAATTGTCGTGATAATGATATCTAAACGATAATGGGCGGCAATAAAGGGATCATTTGTCAATGTGCGTAGAATCGGTGCTGGATCTGCCAGTCCCGTGGTTTCGACGAGTACTTGTTCAAATTCTGGAATTTTATGATGTGCCCGCTTGTGGAATAAATCTTCTAAGGTGTTGACTAAATCGCTACGCACCGAGCAACACAGACAGCCGCCTTCAAGCATGACGATGTCTTCGGTTGTCGCTTTAACCAATAAGTGGTCAATCCCGATTTCGCCAAATTCATTGACTATAACAGCGGTGTGTTGCAGCCCTGGCTGGTGTAGTAATTGATTGAGTAGGGTGGTTTTACCGCTGCCAAGAAAACCGGTAATGATCTGAATGGGTAGGCGAGTATGCGAGTTTTCTCTCGGTAAAGTCCTCATACCTTTTTAGTCCTCGTCAGGATAAGTGTGTGAGTCTCCATTTTTTAAAACGCCATAAAACATATCTTCTGGAAATTCTGGCTCTTTGTCATAATGATAAAGAAGACATTTTTTTTTAATTTCTTTGTCAGAGGGATACGGCGATGTTTCACAATCTATATAAATCCTATTTGCCCGTGGTATTATAGATTGGATGTCAGTTGGCATTAGTATATTGTATCCATTAGAGTGTTGTAAACTAATGCCTTGCGTTAATGTCCAACTGCCTTCAGTATCTTGAAACGTTTGTCCATCTTCGCCAAGGAGATGGATATCAAAGTAGGTTTCAATGCTGACATGTGGCACAGCTTGTAAGGTATCTAAGCCTGGGCCGAGTGCTTTTTTTAAGGTGTCAAGCACTTTCATATTCACAAACAGATCAGGTTTGGTATTGCCCGGTGGTACCGGCCACCTTTCGTGTTCAAGAAAGAGCTTTTCAGCAATGAATTGATTATTAAGCCATTTTGGTTTTGCTGGCGTATAGAAAGGATTAAAAAACGTTGTCAAGGCCAGATATTCCATGCCTCCGATATGGTCATTATGGGGGTGTGAAATATAAACGCCGTCTATATCTGCCGAGCTTAAACCGAGGGCTTTTAAGCTGTGTCTAATATCTGCGCCGATATGGAGCAGTAAGCGGTATGGCCTTTTCCCTCTTTTACTGGGCATATCAAATTCAATCAGGAAGTTAGAGTGCCATTTCGGGGTATAAAGTCGTTGACTCCGTTTATCAATCTCAGCAAGAATGAGCTCTTGAGAGAGATTTGGTGAATGCGCTATTTTCAAAACGAGTTCACGCGCTTGTTCTACAGATATGACTTTTTTATGCGAGCCGGTGGCAAAGGCTGAATGGACTCCTATTGCTGTTATTTTCATTTTAATTCTATTCTCCTTTGAGATTTTTATATTTTGGACTCCGAAAAGTCTTAACTTGGAGTCCAAGATTTATCTTGGGAACTTTTGGCGGTGCCTGTAGCGATCCCGCGCGAGTTTAATTTAATCTACATTCAGTTGTGAAAGATAACCGACTAACGGTTGTTTTTTTCTGATGAACGCACGTTACCCTTTCGAGGCAATTAAGGATTTATCAAATGTCAAATCGATTCACGCAAAAAACTTTTCGTTTCTTTGTCTCACTCCTCGCGGTGTTTTTCTTCATAACGGGGTGCAGCCAATCAGACGGCTACGATTTTGATTTAAGCGGCTTTGATTTAGCCAAAGGTGAGCAGGTTTATAATAATCTGTGCATGGTATGTCATACACCGGGCATGTTTGGTGCGCCGAAAATAGGGAATAGGAGTATGTGGGCTTCTCGTTTTGCACGAGGGATGGATAGTTTAATTAATCATAGCATAAATGGTTTTAATGCTATGCCGCCCAAGGGGGGAAATGCCACTTTATCGGATGAAGAGGTCAAAAATGCTGTGGCTTTTATGGTGTCAAAGTCTCAGTAAGTAGGCGATTTATCGCCTATTACATTAAAAGTACCAATCTAACTGTACACCGAGGACATTCGAGACGACATCCATCTCTCCGCTTAGTGTGCCCTTTCCATTTTCTGTGAGATAAATATCCTGTTTATCAGGGATGATACGGACGTATCCAAACCCGAGGGACAATGTATCAGAATACTGATAGTGCGCCCCCAAACTTAATAAAATCATCTCAGAAGCAGGTATAATCGGATCAAAAGTCTCATCGGGAATGGCACTCTCATCAAACGCTAAGCCTGCTTGAAAACGCAAGACTGGACTGTAGGTATAATCCAGTCCCACTGCAACACGCCAAGTGTTATGCCAGTTTCTGGGTGTTACTGAGTCGGGCTGGGAGGAATTACCAAAGACAGTACGCATTTCTCGAAAACGACTCCAACGGGTGTAAGTCAAGTCAGTCATAACAGCCAAGCGTGGTGTCAATTGATGATAGAGACTCATCGAAATGCTTTCAGGCAAGGTGGTTGATAATTTGAACGTTGTGTCTGTGAAGAGCGGTTGAAGCACTTTGGCGATCTCAGGTGCAGTGAAATCGGCATCGCCTTTTATCGTGTGCTTGATGTCAGATCGATATGCTATGCCGATGCGAGTATGCTCGCTCAAGGTCAATAATGCGCCTAAATTGAATCCCCAAGCCCAATTGTCTCCGTCTAATTCAGCAAATCCGTCCATGGTTTGAGGTTCAGTACCCAGTATCGTGCCAAAATCAATTGCACTGCTGAGTTCAAATTTTGCATAGTTTAGGTTGATACCTGCTCCGACAGATAGCACTTCGTTCACTTTAAATCCTACGCCGGGATTGAGGTTAATGTTTAGTAAGGCGTCATCAATGACGTAATAACGACCCACCCAGTCGCGCTCATACTCCAGTGAGAGTCCAAACGGGCTGTTGAAAGCGAAACCGATTGTCCAGCGATCTGACAAAGCTTTGGCATAATAAAAATTCGGTGCTGGTGTCAAGATGCCAGCATCTCCGCCATCACCGCCATTCATGGGTGCGTCAGTGGTACCATGGAACTTGGCTGAAGGTGCAAATAAATTTGTTACTAGCACCCACTGTTGATCGGATAGGCGGGTTAAGCCGGCGGGATTGGTAAATACGGTTATTGCGTCCTCTGCAACGGCTGCGCCCCCTGCGTGATTGCGTCCCAAAGTCGTGCCGCCAATGAATTCGCGGATGGAAAAACCGGCACTATATAGTTGTGTAGTGGTAGTCATTAGTAAGGCTGCACTTGCGCCTTTGATTATCCAAGCTAAGCGATTAGATAAAGATAGCATCATTTTTTGTCTCCAAAGTTTATCCAAATTATTAAGACTTGCGCTGTGGGGTTGCTCAGTATTTTTCACCCGACTTTTGTTCCATTGTAAATCTCACCGTAACTCGATATTTGAAATCCGATACGAAAGGAAAAATCTGATTTCTAGCGACTAAAGAAATCCGATTTTTTCAAAAAATCTGATTTCTAGCAACTAAAGAAATCCGATTTTTTCAAAAAATCTGATTTCTAGCGACTAAAGAAATCCGATTTTTTCAAAAAATAGGATTTCTAGCGACTAAAGAAATCCGA
>JBDLJY010000278.1:0-8653 GCA_039714115.1 Pseudomonadota bacterium
TTTGTGACAAAGGCTTGTTAAAAATTGTTCAGACTTGGATACTCCACCAGCTAAAAGACGGGATATGCCCGCTGCAAGGCTGATATCCCATTCACCTTGTCCGGTGATTTCTGCTCCGAGTCCTAAATTAGACAAGTGTTGGACTATGCCCGGTTGTGGATTGGCTTTTAAAGAGTAAAATAACTTGGCGTTAGACGGGAAAAGTTCTCGGTAAACCGCCACCGCCTCATTTAGTGCGGATTCACTATAGAGATAGAGCGGTGTTGACAATTCGTCTTGGTGTGCCGTGATATAGTCTAAAACTAGGCGCGTTTTTTGAGTCATCTATTGGTGCTACAAATAAAAAGCGTTTGAAGGTTTCAGATAACAATTTTTTTGAATAAGCCCCCACTTACTCAATGGTTAAGAGTTAATGGTTAAGTTGTAGTAACAAAAATTTAAGAACCTCCGTCGTGTTGTTGTGATATAAGTCCATACAGCTTATGTAAAAGGTGCGTGGGACGCACCCTACGCTTGCTTGGATGGTACAATGGTGCAAATTCTCCAGTTATTGGATCGGCTGCCTCTGTTTTGTTGTATTTATGATTATTGCAGCCTTGACAAGCTAATGCCAAGTTATCTAAAGAGGTTTGTCCACCTTTACTCTGTGGTATAATGTGTTCCATTGAAAAAGCTTGTGTTGCAAAACGTGCTTGGCTATGACAATATTCACAGGTTCCTTGTGCGCGTTCTACTACCTTGTTTTTCAGTGCCGTCTTCACTTGTTCGTTATACATAAGAAGGTGATTTAATGCCTAATTCATCCATTAATTGGGTCAGTGATGTTTGACGTAAACCAGCTAGTTCAGTCATAGCTTCTATTCGTTTGGCTTCAAATTGTTCTACTTTTTCAGTTAAGTCTAATAGTGCTTGGTATTCATTAGAATTTAGCGTTTCTGCCTGACGCTTGGCAATTAATTTATCATAAGCCGCTTGAATATCATACGGAAGCTTTTGATTAATTTTGAGTAAAAGTTCAGATTCACGGCGTGGTATAGAAGGTGCCTTGCGTTGTGCTTGTACATGACGCACAGACAAGGCAAACCGTTCTAAGTCATAAGAATTAAATTGTTTAACCACGTTCAGCAATTCATCAAAAGATAATTGTGCTTTAACTTGAACTGTAGGCATCTTAAATTATCCAATCTGTTATTAATAATTAATTCAGATAGCTATATAAGTCTGTCAATATCATCACTAATGGTTTTAAGTTGTCATAATTCAACACAATTCAAAAAACCTTAACACTATCAGAGATGAAACGTTGTTGCAAACCCCGTCCAGCTAAGAACATCGCTCTGCCAATTCTAGCGCATAATGTAAATCTGGATCACCTGCAAGCCCAGCCGGCTCATATTTTCCTATTCGATGATCCTCCGTTGTCTGGTGTGGACAAAGTAGAGCCGTTTTTTTTTTGCCAGAAATACAAAGGTTTTTCCATGTAAATGTTTTCTCTCGGTGACACGGGCTACAAAATAACCGGCACTGGCAACCAAGGCACGTCCAGCCTCAGCCCAGATTTCTATTGATGACCATGTTTCGCTTTGCCATCGAAGCCACAATTGTTTCCGCAATGCTGACATATCCAAGGCAGAATCCTTGGCGAGGTACACCACATCCCAATCCAATGTCAACTATTTTTCTGTTGCAATTTGCAGAAATATTTTAATAATTTATTCAACTACATCAATGGCTTGGATGATAGGAGCCACGCTGAGCCTTTGTGAGCCAAAATAAAAGTGTAGTCCCAAAAACTCGATATGGGCGAGACTTGCTGCGGCTTGAGCGATAGAATGCGCTGGAGCGAGCGCAACATCAATGCCATAAAAAACCCAGTACAAGCGTTGCCATAAAAAAAATTCTATGTCGCCACGCAGGTTTGCAACCTAAGTTCTCTACGAAACTACTTCGTTTCACATCTTTTTATACCTTTACTCAAAACTTTTTAGAGAGGGATTTGATCTCACCACATAAATTTTCGTACAACCTTTTCTCAAAACTAAATAGTTGCTCCACCGGATGGGGCTCGATAGAACGTTTTTGAGGAGAAATAGCTATGCACAACTCACTAAAAATTTTATCTATTTTGACAATTGCGCTTTTTGCCTTCGGTTTGTGTACCACATCACTGGTTTACGCTAAAAATCCCAAGGTTGAATCGCGAGAATACAAGTTGTTGTTGGAGCCAAGTTTGTTCAATGGAAGTGATCCCCGCAGTGTTGTCACAAGTTATTGGCATCAACTGAAAGCGTTGATTCAATCTGAACTGAATCGCGATACCAAGGGTGTCTTAACTTTCAGTAAAACGCGCACGGTCAAATTTTACGACACGCCGGGCACTTGCCAGCTCAGAGCGCTGGACTATATTTTTCGTGAAAGAACTGAAAACTGGAAACGAGAAGTGGTACTCAAATACCGCTCACCTGATCGTTATATTGCCGGGCTGCAAAATATGATGGGCAGTCAAAGCCAGGCAGAAACCAAGTTTGAGGAAGATATCGGGGTGCCGTTTATTACAAAATATTCCCATTCGATCAAACAGCCCCTTGGTTCAGACTCTGAACTAAAAACTCTTCGGAATATTGTCCGTTTATTCCCGGGGCTTAAGGTGTCTCATTTTGATTTGGATGAGTCTATCAATTTGGTGAGTGGCTTGATGATAACCGAAAAGCTCTATAAGGGGGCTAAAGTAGATTTAGGTAAAAAAAACGGCAAATTTACTTTGACGCTGTGGTACATATCGCCTGATTCTACAAGCCCGGTGATTGCAGAAATTTCCTTTAAGTATGGCGATGCCGATGAAAATTATTCAAAAAAGGTTGTGACTCGTGCTAAACGACTCTTTGAAATGATGCAAGGTATGAGCGTTTGGGTTGCGAAAACTTCCTCGACGAAGACTGCGTTTGTTTTTGGTTACAGTCAAGCTCTTTTTTGTGATTGAGGAATTTGTTGTTCTACATTAGTTGTACTTTCTCAAAACATTTTGATTTCTCATTATGATCATTAGTACAATTAATATCGTTCGTTATGAATTGTTCTGGAGTCCAAGATAAATCTTGGACTCCAAAAGACTAATCCCTGTCTTGATACTCCAAACGAAACCGATAACGCTTTTGCGCTATCTTCAAGCGGTAAATCTGTTGAACTTCTACGTTGTTTAAATCCTCAGTTGTAGTAACACCTTTTGCTGGGCGCACTTGATATAACGCTTCTAAATTTCCAAGCGGGCGCACCCAAGCTAATATTTGTCCTTCATTTTTGAGGGTAATGGGCTTTTCAACTACAATGCCAAGCAAACGGGCTATAGGCGATCCTTTACCTAATGGCATAGATTCTAACGTCCCTCCTTCTACGCTAAGTGCATATCCCAAATCAGGTGCTAAAGTAGGGCGGAAGCGCGAATACCAGAATAGGGCAAATAATCCCAATATTGTGAGTATTGAGAATACAATCAAGGGCCACACAAGTGGCGCAACAATCCGCATTTTGAGGTTAAAATCGTCATAAGGGGAGTCCAGTAAAGTTAATTTCAATGGTACATTAAAATTTGCCGAAGTGGAGCCTATGCTAGGTTTTCCTAGATGGACGCACAATTCGTGTGTACCCAACAATTCATCCTTTTCTAATAAGCGTCCTTTGTTCCACTCTCCTGGCGGATTATTGGGCTTACTTTTAAATTCCAAAGGTAAACCGTTCAAAGTAAATCTGGAACAGTGTTCCCAAACTATCTTTATAAAGAATGCCGGGTCGTACAACTGTTTCTTCAAAAGGCACTTTTTCCCATTCTCCATCAATAGTTTGCCGATAAAGTGCATTACCCCCCACAGGCAAAATACGCGCTCTTTTACCATAAGCGCGTAAGCGGGCAATTGCGCCTCTCGATTTGCCGGCAATTCTAAAATCGGCACAAATATAGGCTCTCGCATCACGGTAAAAGCCACTGCGAGCACGGATGGGATGAAAAAAACCTTCGTCAATATCTTCTTCTGGAGATAATACCACGCCTAAACGCGGCGAAAAACGGAAAGGGGATACGAAACCGTGAATTAATATGCCAATCATCAATATGCCCAAAGCCGCTGCCAAAACTGGCCACCAACATTGCAACCAAGGCGGTTCTATCACTTCCACTGAAAAATCAATGGATTTATTGACCGCTAAACCATCAGCATTCATGCCTTCAATCAGAAGGGTAAATTTGTCCGCAAGAGAAACGCCGTCAGGGCACCTTCCCGCCCGTACTCGCACCGGCCAAATGTTGTTACCGGTATCCGTCATGGTTAAAGATTGATCATCCAATTCAACCCAGCCATTTCCTAAATCAATTTCAAGCACAGTACCCGATACTTCGTAATCCGTGGTGACTTTTACCACCGGCTTGCCTTTTACTGTAGCCGTGCTTAAATCAAGCTGCCCAGATATTTCAGAATTTTTGCCGATTTTACCCAGTTTCAGGTTGATAAGTTGATCATCAAACGTGATAAAACGACCGCCAAAAGCTGGTATGTCTTTTTTAATTTTGTTGCCCGTCACGTCCGAGACAATGAGTGTCCCTTTTCCCTGCTCAAGAGGATCAATCAGGGTAATTTTAAAATCCACCGCCAAGTCTCCGGGAGTAAACGGTGCCACATCCAATTGCAAGTTGCTAGAATCAGAGCCTAATTCAATTTTTAAGAGGCCAGTATCTTGATCAAGGATTTCATCGTTATTGATATCTTCACCATAATCCCATTTTTCATTACCGTTCAAATCTTCAGTACGCTTGTCTATTGCACCATTGTTATTGATATCTTCTCCGCTGTCCAAGCTGGCGTTAGCGTTAATATCTTCGCTGTCGGTGGCGGTGCCTTTGAAACTGACTTCGTCTTGGGAAAGACGGACATTGGGTGGATAACGGTCGCCTTGTTTATTAATCAGTTCAAAAGCCATGCCGCCCGGATAGCCATAAGAATCAGCATTGGCAAACCCGTATGCATATATTCCAAAAAACGAATCTCCTTTCAAACTATGAGAACCAATAGAAACGGGTATTTGTGCCCCACTAAAATCGGTGGTTCCAATAGGTGTAAATAAACTTTGATCAACAGAGGCACCATCCAAAATAAGAGACGGAATGATAGAAGTGGGGGCAATGACATTAACAAAATTAATCTTAAATCTTGTGGCGGGCGTGCTGAATGTATATTGCTCTAAAAACTGTTCCGTAGGCGGGATAAGCATCATAAAGGGATCTGAAGTCACTCCGTCAAAGTCTGTACCCGGAGAATATTGGGCCACTAAAACAGCGGCACTGCTTTCTATTTGAGAGGCAGCAGTCAATATATCTTCAAAAAATTAACCTTGATTAAGTGTGGCTACAAGTTTATTATTAATCTTGACTTTTGTGGAATTTTGGGAGGCAAGAATGCGAAAATATTCTCCCTTTTTTCGGGTTGCCAAAGGCTTAGTCAGGAAAGAGGTGCCCCATGTGGAAAGCGGAGCCATCATTTCAACCAAATGATCACAAGCGCTTTTTCCAGGTGGCACCTCGGCACAAAAAGAGCCACTCATAACGGCGACTGGGGCACTGGCTTTTATTTGGGTACCTGTTAAATCAAGCCTGCCTGAGACGTTAAGGGAAAAAACTTCACCTCGATTAAGCTTGATTTCAAACGGAACACCTTTGGAACTCTTGCTTGTATCAATACTTGGGATCATGGTGACTTTTGTGTTATCAAACACTCCAACGACTGCAATTTGAGAACTCTCATCCAAGCTTGGATAACTCATTGCTATATATTCAGTTCCCAAGGCATCAGAAGGTAAAGCGAGAAATGCGTCAGTAGAATATTTGACTTGATTTAAGCCATAAACAGTGATTTCATCTTTAGCAGTCACAATAATGCCAAGATTTGAAACGGCGTTATCTGACAAGAAACGGGCTTTTTTAGGGACTTCAACGGTGGTGATATTATTTGCTTTTACAGTGAATGATTTGGAAAAGCTTAGTCCTGGTATTTCCACTTTACCCGTGGTGTCTTTTTGCCCGGTAACGAAAATAAGTAAAGCATTGGGTGTGGTTTCGTGATTTTTTTGAAATGCAAAAACGAATTCTTTGCCCATACTGTCAATCTTCGCCACGACTGCTGCGGATGGCAGGAATGTCAACAGGAAGTGTAGTGCTAATAGGTGTGTTAATTTTTGACCGTTTTTATAATTCATGGTTGTAGCTCTTAAGGCAAGGAGTCCAAGATTTATCTTGGACGTCCAAGATAAATCTTGGACTCCAAAAGATAGGCTGCCGGACGGGGTTTTACTTATCCGATAAATGGTTAGCAAGCTGTCAATGCCACACCGCCAGCACCAGCGTCACCATTTTATTAACGAGACGCTGAATGCGTTGAAACGAGAGAATTATTCTACCATGCAAGAAAAACACACCTCGCCTTATCCAACCGACACCCAGCTTTCTTGTTACCAAATGAAATTTAAAAAAAAACGAATTTTTTCGCTAACGTGTCTATGCACAACCTTTAATCGCGTGAATTTGCTCTAACAGACTTTCGGCTTTTTGTTCGGCGCGGTGACGAGTATGTGCATCTTGGACATCATAAGCCTTAGGTTTTGTAATAAAATCAATAATTTTTCCGGCACTCTATGGCATTGGGTTTTTACTTGTGTGTTAAATTTGAAGCTATGAAAGCTCCGTTAATCCTTGTAATAATATAAGAGTTCATCTGAAGCCAATCTTGAAATGAGGGGGTAAAATTTTTAATTTTAATAAAAACAATGCTTTGTATGTTTTTAACCCATTTGAATTGTCTTATCGACGGATGTCGGCAAGTCATATAACATTTATTGATACCGTTATAGATTAGTTTAATTGCTAGTTGCCCAAGTGCAGCTCGCTAGGACGCTCCGCGTCCTTGCACCGCAGAGCGGTGCTAACATACACTCCCACGCCGAGCGTGGGAGCGAGAAAAAAAAATCAGCGCGGGACGGGGTTGCAAACCCCGTCCGTAACGTTTCATTAACTTAATGGCATTGACGCGGGAACGAGAGTGCGTAAGATTGATTAGTTGATCTCCTCTACAGCCATTTATAACAGCTCACCAAGCATCGGCATGTTTTTGTCGTGTGAGAGCGTATTAAATTTGGCTAACCGTTTTAATAAGGCAGAAAGCACTTCTTTTGGCGTTTGCTCGGCTAATTGCGCCAGCAATTCTGGCAAATCTTCGCTGTGTTGTTCACGGTAATGACTGACGTGGTGATAAGCCAACTAAATAGTGCCGGAACGAGAACCTTTGCCTTATGTCATTTAGCTTCGCTTACTTCGTTGCGACGATAGGATAAATCTTAACTTATTAACAACTAAAAGATTTATCATCTCAAAGAAATGACACATTGAAACATTAGATAGTTTTCGTTCAAGCACTAAATATAATCCCTGTAGCTATTGTGAAGGCAGACGTATATGAAATTGACTACCTTTCCCTAGCTCACTTTCAACCCAAATCCTTCCCCCGTTTTTCTCTACAAATTCTTTACACAAAATTAAACCTAAACCAGTACCTTTTTCTTCTCCAGTTCCAATCGTTGTGTGACTTATATCGACTCTGAAAAGCTTTTCAATGTCTTCGGGAGATATGCCAACCCCAGTATCTGATATGGAGATTTCGACTTCGCTGTCTTTTTCTTCAGACAAAATTTCCACTTTCCCGTTTACCGGCGTGAATTTGATGGCATTTGATACCAAATTTCTAATCACCGTATCCAGCATATTTTTATCAGCAAAAACGGTGGTGGTATCCGAAATAGATGAAACTAGCGTGATATTTTTAGCTTTGGCGTTAGTGCTTGATAATTCAAGATTATCAGCAACAAGCGTTTTCAAAGCTAACTTTGTCGGTTTAGACGTGATTCTGCCTGTTTGTGCCCGAGACCATTCTAACAGGTTTTTCAGCAAACTATAGCCTTGCTCTGAAGATTGTAGAATCGTTTGAATAAAATTTTCTTTTTCCTCGACACTCAAGCTGTCAAGTTGCTCAGTCAACATTGACGAGAAACCTATTAAGGTATAGAACAAATTACTTAAATCATGTGATATAATGGAGAAAAATTTGTTTTTGGCTGCATTGCTTTGTTTCAGTTCTTCATTGGCTAGTTTCAATTCTTCTTTTTGTGAGAGAATAGTATCTCTTGCCGCTTTGAGTTCAAGATGGGTATTGACTCTCGTCATTAATTCCTTGTTACAGAAAGGTTTAGTGACGTAATCAACCGCGCCCAGTTCCAAGCCTGCGATTACATCATCTTTTTCAGTTTTTGCGGTCAGAAAAATCACTGGAATATCGGAAGTCGCTGGGTTTTGCTTCAATCGTTTACAAACTTCAAAACCGTCCATGCCCGGCATCATCACATCCAGCAAAATGAGATCAGGTAGTGTTTTTTCAATCTCTGCCAACGCCATTGTTCCATTTTCTGCTTCATAAATTTCATATTTTTTTTTCATCAAATGGCGTCGAAGCATCCTTCTAATTTGTCGATTATCATCAACTATCAAGACTCTATTCATCATTTATCCTCCAAAATCTCTCGTATTTTTTCCTCGAAATCAACCCCAATCGGTTTAGAAATA
>JBDLJY010000279.1:0-8639 GCA_039714115.1 Pseudomonadota bacterium
TTTTGGTACGTTCAAGAAATTTAAGGCAGATTATTCTGTCATTCCTTGGACAACTTTTACTGATCCTGAAGTGGCACGGGTAGGCTTAAATGAGCAAGAGGCGAAACGGCAAGGCATTGATTATGAAGTGACTAAGTATGGCATTGATGATTTAGATCGCGCCATCGCTGATCAAGAGGCTCAGGGATTTGTTAAGGTGCTGACTCAACCGGGTAAGGATAAAATCTTGGGTGTCACTATCGTGGGACATCATGCTGGTGATTTGATTACGGAATATATCCAAGCGATGAAATGGGGGATTGGTATGAATAAGATTTTGGGCACTATTCATATTTATCCTACGCTGGCAGAAGCTAATAAATATGCGGCGGGTGAGTGGAAGCGTAATCATGCGCCTGTCAAGGTGCTGGAGTGGGTGGAACGGTTTCATGCTTGGTGGCGTAATTAACGCGGAGCGTCGAGGCGGGCATTCCCACGCAGAGCGTCAATGCCATTAAGTTAAGAGAAATGTGTTATACTTAGCGACTTTCAAACCAGAGGTAAAATAGAATTATGGAAAAAGACACGTGCGGCTCGTTTGGCCTAATGATGACATAACTGTATGAAAATAAAGCATATTTATAGAACTCATGTCATGGTGCGATTACAAAATCGTCTATCGTGGTGATTGGATAAATTATGAGGCGGGAGTACAGCCCGGCTCCCCATCGGGGGGTATAAGTGACGTGAAAGAAACCGCCCCACAATTTTTCCCTTGGGATAGAAAACTATACCCGGCTCGCCTGAAACTAAAGGGGGGGTCAGTGCAAGGGTATCAATGCCAAAGCAAGGAGGATGGGCTAGTATAGCATATATGATAACTTCCGCACGGGCGGTTATTCCAAAGGACACACTGGTCAGGGCGGGCGGGTAGGTGTTGGCCTGTCACGCAATCACTCAATGCTGGCCCCGTCTATAGGGGGATATCTAAGTGTGCAATAACATGGCATGGGAACGAGTCAACTCAATGTGGAATTTCTCTCGCGGGAGAGCTAGAGGGATAGGATAAGTAAACTATTTAGCGACAGCATTGAAGTAGGATGAGGGTAAAGGCCAATGCCTGACTGCTACGGTGGTCTCGATATGCCCACTACTCGGAAAGACGGCACAGAGTACTAGAAAAGGGGTACGCGGCAACGATAGCCCTAGTGGACTAAGCCGGGAAAGTTCTCAGCGGAAGGTACCGGCAACGGTAGACTATTAGCAATAGATCTGGAGGCTCTAAAATCCATCACCCTCAATCTCCACAGAGATTATACAATAATTTGGTACGATTAGGTTTGAAACAACTACTTGTAATAACAAGAAAATAACTGGTTCGCATGGTTATGCCCTCGCATCAGTGATGTATGATCCCCTTAATAAGGTTGTTGTCGATGCTTGTCTTGCGCCAGCCAAAGCATAGCATGTTGATTTGGCTTTGAAACATCTTGAACACACACAAGCATAGAATCTTATTTTATTTGATCGCAATTACTCCTCATACATTTTTTTAGCCTCTCTGGTTAAACTTAATAGACAGTTTGCTGGACGTTGTTCTAAAAGCTCATTCAAAGCTGCACAACAACTGTTTAAACAACATGTTATTGACAGTAAAAAGGCTACCTTAACCGCTAATGGAAAAGTTAAAAAGAAATGTAAAACCCTGGGGCCCAACGGAGACAAGAACGGTGTCCCGACGTTAGGAGGGATCTTGTACGTATTAGATTAAGTACTGGCGAGACAGAAGTTCTTGTCACATCACTACTTAATAGCGAGCAATATACCACACAAATGTTAAAAGAATTGTACAATTTGCGCTGGGGTATTGAGACTCTTTTCGGTGTTTTAAAGGAACGTATGAAGATCGATAATTTTACAGGCAAAACAGTCGCTGCCATTAAACAGGACTTTTTTGCTGCTTTGTTTCTGATTGGTTTGGAGTCGATATTAACACAAGCGGCTGATTTATATCTATTTAAAAAATAAAGCCTTAAACAAATCAGACAAACTGTTAATAACATGGTGTCTTTTAATGCAATAATTTTTTGGTAGAGATGTTTTACTATCCAACGCCTATTAACTTGCTTATAAAGACGCTAAATTCATGGTTTATTACTGATCCTACTCATCGAAAACGAAGATTTCTCCTAACGTCGAAACGGAGTAGAACGTAAAAAAAGCTCTTTCGAGCAAAGCGATAAATCTTGGTTTCTTTAAATTATTATAAACGTGTTTTTAAGCCTTGTTTTTAGTTAAATAGCACTTTAATGATATAAAAGCTGGTTTTACTGATTTGAACGTCGCAAGCTCCGTTACTTCGTTTCCCATTCAATAATTTTGGATGGGTTGTGTATTTTTTGCATAAAAATCGTTTCATAACATAGTTATACTCTATTTTTATCATCTCTTTGGCTCTTTGAGGAATATTATAAATACAAATTTATTCAAATTGGGTTAAATCAGTGTTTTTATTTTTTATGTTATAGTTATATACAAATTAAATTATTGATATTTAAGTAAAATACATAAAGTTAATTAGAAATAGTGTCAGTCTTAAATTCACTCTCATTCAATCATTATTTCCATTGAAAAAGCGTTCAATATATCATTTTATACCAGATTGTCACGGCAGTAGTATCTAGCCGTACAAACCCCTTATGATATAAAGCCGCTTAACTTAATGGCATTGACGCAGAGCGTGGGAACGAGAAAAACTGCGTTTTTTTCTTCCGTTTGGGAATGACTGCCTTGAAGTTCCGCTTCACGAAAAAACAACAACAGGATTTGGTATGTACAAATTAGATATAACAGCAGACGCACTGAATTTTACTAAAAGCTTACCCGCCAAACAGTTTAAGCAGATTTTTACGGCTATTATGGAATTACTCAAAAACCCAAGTCCTCACGATTCATCTCAGCTCAAAGGCTATCCAGGTTTGTATAGGAAAGATGTTGGTGAATATCGTATCATTTATAAATTTGATGATGATATTGTATATGTCCTGTTAATTGGAAAACGTAATGATGATGAAGTTTACAAAAAGTTAAGACGAAAATTAGGTTGAATCAAGAGGCAACGTGGAGATAATTAATGAATATCAACGTCACTGAGTTTGAAAACAGATTTGGACAATACTTAGAAGCCGCCGTTAGAGAACCTGTTATCATAGAAAAGACGGGCTATCCAATGGCAGTGATGATGTCATACACAAATTATGAACGATTAAGGGAAATTGAAGATGCTTTTTGGGCCAAAAAGGCTTTAGAAGCCGAAAAAAGTGGCTATTTAGGTGAAAAAAGCATGAGTGAACTGATGCGTATTAAAGCATTGAAGGATAACAATGCTGACTGAAAATAGTCGTGTCGGAAAGTGACTAATACTTTGAATTAGCGTCGAAGTACGAATTGATGCATCTTAAAGCAAATGTACAGAAACCTGAAAGTGAGCGTAGTCATTCCAGCCAGAAATGAATAAAAATCAATCGGCTTAGTTGTTGAAGAATTGCGGGCTTTGCAAAATGCACAAGGCTTGATTGATGACATTGTTGTCTGTGACAACGGCTCAAATGATTTAACCGCGCAACGTGCCAAGCAAGCGGGCGCACGGGTAGTTTATGAAAAAAGACTTATGGGACGGCATGTCTGACCGCCCTTGCTGCCTTAGAAGCAAGCGATATTATCCTATTTACCGATGGCGATCATTCATTCAAAGCCGCCCAAGCGATACGACTGCTTGACGGCATTGCAGATGGTGCCGATTTGGTGATTGGTTCTCGCGTACTAGGGCAAATAGAATCGGGTGCCTTGACTGTTCCACAAGCTATGGGAAATCGCTTAGCAGGCTTTTTAATCAAATGCTTATGGGGAGTCAAAGTGACCGATTTGGGGCCATACGATCATCAGCCTTGGAACGTCTTAAAATGATGGATACGGCTTTTGGTTGGACTGTCGAAATGCAAGTGAAGGCTATTCAACAAGGTTTACAAATGATTGAAGTGCCGGTGGACACTAAGCGACGGATTGGTCAATCGAAGATTAGTGGCACCCTTCGAGGAAGCATCGGCGCTGGGGTAGGCATATTGTCAATGATAGCTAAACTTCGGTGGCAGCAATCAAAATTCTTATGATGTACTAAAGGAGGAATGATGCAACACAAAAATAGACAGCAAGCCATTGTCTGGACACTGATATTATTCTTATGGTCATGCATACTCAGTGCCGCCCCTCAGGCGGAACTCATCCCTTTTTGGAACAAGAGCAACGAAGCCAACCGGGCAACGATTGATCACAGTGCTTGGCAATCCCTCTTAGATCGCTATTTGGATGCCAAGCATCCATCAGGTGTTAATCGTTTTGATTATGCCAATTTAAAGGCCAATGATAAACGTCAATTAAAGGGCTACTTAAAGTCCCTGATGAAACTGGAGCCGCGTACCTATTCAAAGGCTGAGCAAAAGGCTTATTGGATTAATCTGTATAATGCTCTGACAGTTCATCTGATTGTCAACCGCTATCCTGTCAAGTCGATTAAGAAAATAGGCTGGTTTGGTCCCTGGGATAAGAAGTTGGTAACAATTCAGGGGCAAAAGCTAACCTTGAATAACATCGAGCATGGCATTTTACGCCCGATTTGGCGCGATAATCGGATACATTACGCTGTCAATTGCGCGAGCTTGGGTTGTCCCAATTTGGCAGAAAAGGCTTATACTGCTGCTAATACGGAAAATTTGCTTGAGGCGGGGGCAAGGGCTTATGTAAATCATCGACGTGGTGTGCAGTTTAAAAATGGCAAATTGTTGGTTTCCAGCATTTATCATTGGTATAAAGTCGATTTTGGGGGGAGTGATAGAGGTGTTATCAGGCACTTGCTGAAGTATGCTGATGCTGATTTGGCAAAGCGTCTGCAAACTTACCGGGGCAGAATCGAGCATGATTATGATTGGCGGCTTAATAAGTTTTAGGTTTGACTACTTTTTTGCAGGACGCGGAGCGTCCAGGCAGGCATGATCTCCGCTTCGCTCCGTTACTTCGTATCCCACGCAGAGCGCACTCTCTTATACATAAGTATTTAACTAATTGAAATAAAAGGATATTGTGTAGGGTGGGTAGAGCGAGAGCGAAACCCACCATCGTTATAAATTTCAAAGGCTTGGTGGGTTTCGCTCCGCTCTACCCACCCTACAAAAAAACTTGTGTATAAGAGAGTGCGCAGAGCGTGGGAACGATAAAAAATTTCAATGTCTATGGCATCGCCACTGAATGGATGCAAGTGGTAGGGTGCATTCTACGCTTGCTATAAATTTTCAAAAACATTCTTTACCCCATGATATGCTTTTCTTCTAATATGAAGAATATTAAAGGCTTTTTCGTCATAAGCTATATCAAAAAGATTACAAAATGCCTTGTATGTTCTTGGAAACCAGACTCCTCGAATCGGATGGATTAAAACGTCCTTTATCGCTTCTTCTTCATACACTTGAAATAAACAACGAATATTTTTTGCAGAACCATAATTAATAATCTGTGTTATAATGAGACGAAAATGCTTCTCAATATCCAACTTTTTGACATCGACATCCCAAAAGACTTGTGGAAAAATATCATGAAGCCTATTTTGATAAATTTGTGCCTGATTGGTCTGCTTAAGAATTTCCATTATAATATTCCAAACATTTTTTCTTTAAGAAGTTGACATAATAGTCCGTGTCTTGTTGTCCTAAATAAGAAATCGGTTCGTCTAATACATTTTCTTGAATATCATCGGTGTTAAGGAAGGAAGTAATTATTTCTTTTTCTGAGGTGTCATAGCCAAATTGTCTTTTTGCTATTTCTACAATGTCCCGCAAGGAAAGTTCATGATGAAGGATTTCAGCAATATCTACAATATCCTTCATTTTTGATCTTTTGGTTCTGGCGAACGCTTTTAGCCCTGCAATATCTTTTATAGAAAGTGTCTCAAAACCAAGAGGATTGATTTCCGTCTCCGAAGGAAATTGTGGAACCTGATAAATATCAGTTTCAATTTGGGCAACCATGTTTTGAAATGCGAGAAATGTAAGACCTACTGTGCCGACTTGATACTGTAATTGTCCATATTCTGGGCGCATATCATTTCTTTGATAAATTCTGACAGAACGAAGTATTTTGTCAATCTGTCCAATGATATCCTGATCATAATTCTTTTGAACATCTCCATTATGATCAATGAATGGTTTTGGAAACGAAAAAAAGTCAAAATCAATGCTTTGACGATGTCCATATTTTAATGCAACAGTTGTACCACCAACAAGAAAAAAGTGTCCTTTTGGTATCTGAGAAAAAACTTTTTGAACTAAAAAACGAGCAAGCTCTCGCTGTTTATGAGGAATAATGCGTTCAATATACTGTTCATTCATTGCTATCTCTTTTCAGCTCTAAGTAAACGTAGGATTTTTAACAAGCACTAACTGAGCTATCACCCATCAAAGGCTTTAATCTATTTTATGGTTTATTTTGCGCTTGTCAAGCCGAATGAAAAAAATAAAATCATAATAGCTAGAGTTTCGCCACCCCCAAAGCCCCTTGACTGTTTGGGCATTTGAGGGGTGTAGCAAATTTATACTCTTCCTACACTGATTTACTGACTAAACGTTAAAATTTCAATGTCTGTGCTAATGGCATCGCCACTGAACGGGTGCAGGAGCCTGCCACCAATTTGATACGATCCAATCGGCTCTGCACCGCTAAAGACGTATTCAAAAATCTTGGTTTCAATCTCATCGCCCGGCAATAAAGTCAGCCCGGTAAATGGTTCAATAAGTGGTATTACAGCGTCATTAGGTAATTTAACCCAGACGGTTTCTACAACTTGGGTTTGCTCGCATGATGAGTCAGAGCCACCGGGGCCTTTTATTTGAGCGTTAATGACCACTTTATCACCGGTTACGCGATTGTTGTTGTTGAGTTTAATGTCAATGGATGGTTGGCAACCTTGATAGAATTGTTGAATTTAAGATTCTGAAAGAACACGATTATATATCCGTAGATCATCTATGTACCCTTTAAACTGAAGTTCATTTTCCGGGGAAAACATCAATGCCTGTCTGCCAATCGTTACCGCATCGTTGTTTTGTGTCATATTTGGAACTGTTGTATTAGTATCTAATACACCGTTTAAGAATATCTTAAAGGTTCCATTTTGTCCTACAAAAGTAATGTATGTCCAGGCATCTTCTGATATAGAAGCATTAGAAAGTATCTCTTTATAACTTCCGGTACCAGATGATATCCAAAGACTCGCTTTGTCATTATTCAACTGAAAATCATAGGGACCATAGTGATTGGTTTCATATTTAGCTATGATGGCCGCTGCATTCCTTGTTGCATCTTCAGTTTTTATCCAAACACTGACGCTGTATTCGTTGTACAAGTTTAAGTCGTTTCCCAATTCGACATAATCTCCATCTCCATCTAAATATAACGCCAACTTTCCAACAATACCCGTTCTAAACTCGGCATGACCTTTACGTACCCCGTGGTTAGCATTTCCACTTTCGTCAGCAACATTTCCTTCAAACGGATAATAGGCAACTAACCCATCACTCAAATCAGCCCAAGCAACCGGAACCCAAGATAATCCCATTATCATAATTGCCATCAAAAATACGGTGCGTAACCAGCACCTAAGTTTTGTCATCGTATTTCTCATCTAATTAAAAAAAAAGACTAATGTTATGTTTCACGTCGTTGCAGTTTGAATATCCAGCTTTGTTCCCAACTATCTATAGGCCACATTTTCTAAATCAATACCCAATTCTTAAATTTTTTTACCGATCTCGCAGATCGACCGACTGATTAAGCATGTTGGGATAAACTACACGGATTATCGAAGGGATAAGTCAAAATCTAACCAGAGCTGGGTTTGGGTTTTGACTTATCCTTTTTTAAATGTAATCCGTGTAGTTATTGCGGTTTTGCTCCGTTGGAATAATTGGGGTCAGAGTAAAATTAACTGTCATCTTTCGCCACATTCATAAGTCTCCCTGCTTTGCTTTATCATCAGGCAGCAATTTGACACAACATAGCATCTTCGTCGAGCCCGCTGCTAGTCCAAATAATTGGGGTCAGAGTAACATTAATTATAAAGGACTAGCACTTGCTAATAAACCAATTAATGTTACTCTGACCCCAATTATTAGCGACGGAAGTTACCCAGTTGGCTTCTAAGCTCTTGATGACGCGCCCGCTGGATAAGTCCCACCATTTCACGGTATTATCCCTACTGCCCGACAAGGCGGTTTTGCCATCGGGGGAAAACGCGACGGAATATACTATTGAGGAATGTGCCTCTAAGCTATTGATAACGCGCCCGCTGGATAAGTCCCACCATTTCACGGTGTTATCATATGAACTTGACAAGGCGGTTTTGCCATCGGGGGAAAACGCGACGGAAAATACCTCGTAGGAATGTGCCTCTAAGCTTTTGATGACGCGCCCGCTGGATAAGTCCCACCATTTCACGGTATTATCCCTACTGCCCAACAAGGCGGTTTTGCCATCGGGGGAAAACGCGACGGAATATGAATATTCTATTGAGGAATGTGCATCTAAGCTCTTGATGACGCGCATACTGGATAAGT
>JBDLJY010000280.1:0-8636 GCA_039714115.1 Pseudomonadota bacterium
TTGTTATGAAGAGAGATTCGTCCGTGAATCTGAATTTGAGTTATTTCGCACGTTTAGAACTAAGAAAAAAGGGGCAACCTCGTAGGGGCATACCCTATCGGGTTTGCCCCCCTAATCCCTCACGAGGGCAAACCCGATAGGGTATGCCCCTACCCTTTTTTCTAAGTTATAAACGCACGAACTAACTCAAATTTGGCTACTAACCCCATGATATTGGGCTATTTTCACAGTTATTTGCCTCGGAGTCAATTCTTATTTTTTCTAGGGCACGGTTAACCATTAATAAGAGATGAGACTAAATTAAGCCAATCCTCAAATAGCTTTTAAAATACCGGAGCGATTAATGGATAACTTACTACTATATATAATAAGAGATGAAATTAAGCCTCGCCTCAAATCGCTTTTAAATGATATCCAAATCCGTTGTATTAAATAGCCCTCAAAACACTTAAGCGATTAACCATTAATAAGAGATGAGAATAGCTTTCAACGGAGCGATTAATGGATAACTCACTACTATATATAATAAGAGATGAAATTAAGCCTCGCCTCAAATCGCTTTTAAATGATATCCAAATCCGTTGTATTAAATAGCTCTCAAAACACTCAAACCCCATTTTTATTGGCTTCTATCATTTTGCCCTTGATTTTCAAATAGCCCTCAAAACACTCAAGCCCCATTTTTATTGGCTTCTATCATTTTGCCCTTGATTTTCAAATAGCCCTCAAAACACTCAAACCCCATTTTTATTGGCTTCTGTCATTTTGCCCTTGATTTTCAAATAGCCCTCAAAATGCCCAAGCCCAATTTTTATTGGCTTCTGTCATTTTGCCCTTGATTTTCAAATAGCCCTCAAAATGCTCAAGCCCCATTTTTATTGACTTGTGTCATTTTATCCTCAATTTTCAAATAACCTAACACTCAAGTCCCATTTTTATTGACTTGTGTCATTTTACCCTCAATTTTCACGTTAATAGCCTAACACTCAAGCGGTTAACCATTAATAAGAGATGAGACTAAATTAAGCCAATCCTCAAATAGCTTTTAAAATACCGGAGCGATTAATGGATAACTTACTACTATATATAATAAGAGATGAAATTAAGCCTCGCTTCAAATCGCTTTTAAATGATATCCAAATCCGTTGTATTAAATAGCCCTCAAAACACTCAAGCGGTTAACCATTAATAAGAGATGAGGCTAAATTAAGCCAATCCTCAAATAGCTTTTAAAATACCGGAGCGATTAATGGATAACTCACTACTATATATAATAAGAAATGAAATTAAGCCTCGCCTCAAATCGCTTTTAAATGATATCCAAATCCGTTGTATTAAATAACCCTCAAAACACTCAAGTCCCATTTTTATTGACTTCTGTCATTTTGCCCTCAATTTTCACGTTAATAACCCTCAAAACACTCAAGTCCCATTTTTATTGACTTGTGTCATATATAATAGGATTAAATGGTTTTTAAACCGATATTTAGTACAACTAATTGAGAAATAAACGAATTAAAAGCAGCCATTCATTAATGAAATTCGTTTATTTCATAATTAGTTGTACTAATGTATGGTGAACGATATGTTTTGAGAACATGTCCTGAAGAGAGATTCGTCCGTGAAACGAAGTAACGAGCGAAGCGAGATCATCTGAATTTGAGTTATTTCGCAAGTAGGGTGGGCAAGCGGGCGGGTAGCCGCTTTAAAAATATCGCAGGCTTTAATAGTCGTTTTGAACTTAATGCCATATCGTGGCGGCAAGGCGAAACGGGTTGTTTTTGTAATTGATTGATTTTATTATCTATACAAAATAATTTTATAATCATAGTCCAAAAAATAGGATTTTTTTGGCTCCGATGCACGGTTAAAAATCCGAGGCATTGTTTTTTTAAGTAGGCACCTCGCCAACCAGATAAATTTGACATCAACAATTTTTTAGACTAGCTTTTAAGTTAACAACACAATTAACACTGGCGGAGCAAAAAAATTGTCCAACACTGACAATTGATAACTGATAACATTATGAAAATCAAGCTAAGTCCCCAACACGAAACATGCTATATATCTAAAAAAAGATTATCGTCATGCTTGGCAACGGCTGTCGGATAAATCGGATGTTCAAAGGCTCTCAATCGAGAGGATTAAATTTGACATCAACAATTTTTTAGACTAGCTTTTAAGTAAGTTAACAACACAATTAACACTGGCGGAGCAAAAAAAATTGTCCATTGGCAAACCGATAATGTCTTATGACTTCCATTGAATTGATTAATATTATTAAAACATGAAACCATTTTCCAAACAAATTTATATTACACGTCCATTATTAACTTAAACCACTCGCACAACGCGGGCAAAATAAGCTTTTTAAGGAGATTAAAAGTAATCCACTATCTCCCAATACACACTTAGAATTGGCTAAATTCTATGCTAGGTATGGCAATTTTTCTGCTGCCATTGCAGAATGCCGAATGAGTATATCATTGGACAATAAGCCAGTGCAGACAAAGCTTTTTCTGGCTAAATCTTATATTAAAGTGGGACTACCTGAATTGGCACAGGCTCTTGCGAAGGCGCTATTACAGACTGCGGATACCCATTTTCACCATGAGATAAATACACTATTGGCAACTGCGAAGAATAGCAAACAGGTACCCTTAAATACATTGGATCACAACGTATTCTACCGGCTGAAATCACTAACCGATCACTTGAATGGTTTAGATATACCATCACAACCACGTATCTCAATTCATGATGTAGGTGGCGGGAACGGACAACTTTGTTTGTTTTTGCCCCAAGCAAATTATACTTTGGCAGAACCGACGGTTAATAGTCTGTCAGGGATTGAACCTGCTTTTGAAGAAAAAAAATTTGATGTGGTGGTTTCATGTCAGGTGTTGGAACATATCCCCCAACAGGAGCGCACAAAGTTCTTAGAAAGTTTATGCAAAATGGCCAAGTATCATGTCATTTTATTAAATCCTTTTTTTGTTGAAGACAGTTACGAAACGGAACGCTTAAAGTTGGCAATAGAACTCACTAACGCAAGCTGGGCTAAAGAACATTTGGATTGTAGTCTTCCCTCTTTACAGGATATTAAACAATTTGCTAAAGACAGAGAAATTGGAGTGAAAATTTTTCCCAATGGGACATTAACAACTACCTTAGCAATGGTTTTCGTATCTCATTACGCAAACAAAGCAGGATGTGCGGAGCAAATGAAGAAAATAAACTCTTTATACAATACACGTTATTTTGATAAGCTAGTTAATCCCGACTTGCCCACTGGCTATCTGGTCCAACTTGATTTACAAGAAACATCCATCGCGTAATCTTATTGCTTTTATGAAAAAATCATTAAAACAAAATACGATTGCCAATTTTTTTTGAATTGGATACACAACTATGATTGGAGTTGTTATTCTCCCGTTGTATCTACAATATTTGGGAGAAGAAGCCTTCGGCTTGGTTGGTTTTTTTTACAGTCTTGCAGGCATGGATGCAATTATTGGATATGGGAATGTCGCCAATGTTGTCACGACAGGCAGCACGCGCACGCGCACATAATATAGATTTTCTGGAACTCAAAAAACTACTTAGAAGTCTTGAGATTATTTTTTTTACTCTTGCCTTAATCATTGTTCTGAGAATTGGCGCTGGCTCTTGTGAAGGAGTTATGAACGCTATGAGAAGTGGAACATATAAATTAGAGAGCAAAATATGCTGACTTACAAAGCAATGTACAAATTTATTAATGAGGGTGTTCATGCCGAAGTGTTGGATTTCCCTGGCACTATCACTTTTGGCAACAACCTACAAGAAGCACGTAGATTATTGACAAGTGCTTTGGTAGATATGGCTGAAACGAACCTGACGCAAGGAGAACCGTTGCCACAACCCCAACCGTCGTGTACCGATCCAGAAGCCGATTTAGAAGAGCCCATCTACTTGCTATTAACAGCGACACCCAAAGTACGTGTTGTTCCAGAGGCGGAGGAGTACTATGAAGCGGCGTGATCTACTACACCACTTGAGCCAACACGGTTGTCGATTCGTGCGTGAAGGCGGAGAACACTCAATTTGGGAAAATCCAGCAACAAATCACCGTTCCTCCGTGCCCCGCCACCGAGAAATTCCTGAATTCACAGTGGCTAGGATTTGCAAACAACTTAGTATCCAAAAGCCAGATTGAAGTTTTTTATCGTTCTCCCTGCTACGCTTCATGCACGGTTTTGTCAAAACGAAAACTTGATCAAATATGACACAAAACGCCAAGTCATTAAAAAAAAATACGATTGCTAATTTTCTTGGAGTTGGATACACAACGATGATTGGCGTTGTTATTTTACCGTTGTATCTACAATATTTAGGAGAAGAAGCCTTCGGCTTAGTTGGTTTTTTTACAGTCTTGCAGGCATGGATGCAATTATTGGATATGGGAATGTCGCCAATGTTGTCACGACAGGCAGCACGCGCACGCGGACATAATATAAAATTTATAGAACTCAAAAAACTGCTTAGAAGTCTTGAGATTATTTTTTTCACTCTTGCCTTAATCATTGTTCTGAGTATTCTCGTTAGCAGTGATTGGATTGCTAATTACTGGTTAAAAGTTGAATTACTTGCTTTGACGGACGTCGCGTTTTGCATTGCCTTAATGGGAATGATGATTGGACTACGCTTCTTTTCGTCACTCTATCGTAGCGGCATTATGGGTATGGAAAATCAAGTGTTGTTAAATATTGCCAATATTGTTCTGACAACATTAAAGTTTGTTGGAGCATTGCTATTGCTACACTTTGTGACGCAAGAAATCGTATATTTCTTTATTTATCAGCTGATTTTGAGTATTATTGAATTGGCAGTTTTATCAGCCATGTTTTACCGTTTAATACCCGCCACGGATAAAGTCGGCATCGGATTTTTTTGAGATACGCTCAAGCCAATACTTCCTTTTGCCGGTGGAATAACTTACGTTACGGTAATATGGCTGTTTATCACTCAGATAGATAAACTGATACTTTCAAAAGTCTTACCATTATCAGAATATGGCTATTTTGCACTAGTAACAGTTGTTGCGTCAGGTATATCGCAAATATCAAGCCCCATTAGTCAAGCCATTTTACCCAGAATGAGTTATCTTTTATCTCAGGGTAAAGAGAAAAATATGCTTATGCTGTATAGAAAATCCACACAGCTTATGGCAGTGATAATGCTACCTTTAACTGGGATGGTTGCTGTATTTTCGACAGAGCTATTGTTTGCATGGACGGGGGATAGGAAGGCGGCTGAATGGGCAGGGCCAATACTCTTCTGGTTTGCCTTAGGGAATGGCATTTTAGCCATTGCTGCGTTTCAGTATTATTTACAGTTTGCACACGGAAAACTAAAAATGCATGTCATCTACAATTCTATTTCCGCGAGCATTCAAATACCCGTGATGATTTATGTCGCATTTGAATACGGCGCGATGGGTGTGGCAATGGCATGGTTTTTTCTTAGACTCATATCGTTCATTATTTGGACACCCATTGTGCATCATAAGTTTGCGCCCGGTATTCATTGGTCTTGGCTTTTCAAGGATGTTGCGCCTATTTTTGTCAGTACAGCAGCAGCTCTTTTGTTTATTGAAGGCTTAGATATTGGCTTTGAGGTAATGACTAGGATGGAAGTATTTATGGTTTTGATTAGTATAGGCATGATGATTTTAATGCTAAATATGTTGGTTTCAAGCGCAAGCCGTGGGTTATTTCAAATCTATTTTAGAAGGTACGTTTAATGAATAATAAACCTGTGAAAGTTAGTGTAACAGTGGTGACTTACAATCAAGTCAACTACATTGGAGAATGCTTAGAAAGCATAGTAACGCAACAGACGAATTTCCCATTTGAGGTGATAGTGGGTGATGATTGCTCAACCGATGGCGCGGTAGAAATCATCAAACAATATGTAGCAAAATACCCAGAACTCATCAAAGCTATTTTTCATGAAAAAAATACCCTGACAATTGATAAAAGCAATTTTCGAGATGTTGTTGAAGCCGCCAGAGGAGAATATATTGCTCATATTGATGGCGATGATTTGATGTTGCCGGGTAAATTACAGAAACAAGTTGATTTTCTTGATAATCACCCTGAGTGTTGTGTATGTCATCATGATATGGAAATTATATCGCCTGATGGCAGCAGAAAAGGTAAAGGTAGAATTAATCTTTTATGGGACCGCAAAAAAGTTATGGGGTTATCAGAGGTTTTAGAATATAGTGGAGGAAGAATACATAGTAGTAGGATGTATAGAGTGGACTCAATACCACAAAGCGGCTTTATTTATGATGTAAATATGAGGAACCTAGATTTTATCTGGCTGGTTCAGTTACTAGTCCACTCACCAAAAAAAGTCGGTTATCTTGATGAAATACTTGGAAAATATCGTGTGGGTGTTGGTGTTAGTTCTAATCCAAACTATAAGTATCTTGGTCTGGCTGGCTCGCTAAAGGGCATTAGTTTAGCTGAAGAATCAGGTTTAGTCGAAATGAAAATATTGAATAAGGTAAAAAGCGAAACCTATATTTGGCAGGCGCGATTCTCATTGTTGGGAAAAGACTATGCCAATTTTGTTAACTATATGAAGAAATCTCAAGATTACTCTCCTTTGGGGAAAAAGGATTCTATCCTTTACGGAATGCGTCATTTTCCTTGGCTAGCCCGTTTACTTTTGAAGATTTATAAAAAGCTCACACGGCAAGTTTCTTGAGGTGGTTGTGGAACAGGCAACGCGCTTTCCAAAGCCTAGGAATTAGGTTTTTCTGTTACTGGCACTGAGCCAAAAATTGGAAAGCATGGAGTCATTGATTCATCCAAGCTAAATGATTTTATTATAGAGGCGGTAGCAGAGGACTTGCCTTTTAAAAATAACAAATTTGATGTTGTTTATTCATCACACGCACTTGGACACTTCCAGGATAGAGCTAATTAATATGCCTAAAACGGTTACGACTGATGGTTGGCAAGCCACCCAGAATGCTTGGAAAACTCTCAGTCAAATTTATATTTGTCTGCGGCAATTGATAACACATGGTTAGGTTGAGCCGAAATCACCTGCGGGAAACATGCTCGCGTATAAAAAAAGCCCTCAATCGCTCAGATTAAATTTGATATTAACAATTTTTTAAACTATATTTTAAATATACATTAACAACACAATTAATACTGGCGGAGCAATAAAAATATTCAAAAATGCGCCATCTGGAACGACAGAAAGTTCGTAAATTACCAACCTTCTGGTCAGCGGTCATTCGCATTTCCGCTTTGAACAACAAATAACGGTTATCCCTTTATACAAAGCGGTTGTAACATTTCGGCTCGATATCTGACGTCGGTGGGCGACAGCCCATTTCCATAAGTGTCGCCAAGCATTTGATGATGATTCTGAGTATTAATTTCTATTACCAATTTATCCTCTTCATAGAACCTTCTTATTAAAAGCATGCAGGTTAGATGATAGTTGTTAGCCAATTTTTTAACAAAATCTGCATAGGAAAAATGACTAACAGTTTTATTTTTATTATAAATTTAAATTAGATACAGGTAATAAATAATGTGTGGCATATCAGGTTTTTTCTCTCCCAGTCGAAAATTTACTGAATCAGACTTACAGCAAATGACTCAGGTGCTATACCATCGTGGGCCAGATGCAGAAGGCTATTTTTTTGATGGCATTTGTGGCTTAGGGCATAGACGTTTGAGCATTCTTGACCTTTCAGAGAATGCCAACCAACCTATGTTTTCGCAATCCTTCTTAACAGATGATAGGGGGGCTCGTGAAAGTCGTTTTGTCATTGTCTTTAATGGTGAAGTTTATAATTTTCAGGAAGTTGCTAAAGGCTTGGATGTTAAGCTGAAAACTAGCTGTGATACGGAAGTCATTTTAGAAGCCTTTGTCCAAAAAGGTATTGATTTTGTCCATGAATTGAATGGCATGTTTGCCTTAGCCATTTATGATAAACAAAAGCAAATACTTTATTTGCTCAGAGATAGAATAGGTATCAAACCCCTGTATTATTTTTGGGATGGACAAAATTTGGCCTTTGCCTCTGAGTTAAAATCACTAATTGGGCTTTCACAGTTAGATAAGCAAATCTGTCAAGAAGCTATTTGTGATTTTTTACATTTGGGTTATATTCCAGCCCCAAAATCCATTTACCAAAATATTTTTAAATTGCCACCAGGCAATTGGTTAATCGTTTCAAAAAAGGGTTTAAAATTAAAAAAATATTGGTGTTTAAAAGATAAAATCTCCCATAAAACCTTGACTCATGAAACTGAAGCTAAAGAACAATTACACAATTTACTACAAACTGCTGTCAAATATCGGTTGATCAGTGACGTACCGCTAGGGATTTTTCTCAGTGGTGGCATAGATTCGAGTTTGGTGACGGCTTTGGCTGCTAATTTGTCTAGTCAAAAAGTCAAGACTTTTTCTATTGGTTTTAAGGAAAGCAAGTTTAATGAGTCTGAATTTGCCAAAAAAGTGGCTCATCACTTAGGTACCAATCATCAGGAATTTATTATTTCTACCGGAGATGCTAAAAAGCTTATTCCTGATTTAATAAATATTTATGATGAGCCTTT
>JBDLJY010000281.1:0-8598 GCA_039714115.1 Pseudomonadota bacterium
AATTTCGTCAGTCTGATATTGGTGGATAGCCCAATCAATGCGTAATTTTGGGCACTCTTGCCAAAGGATTCGCATTGCTTCTTGTATCACTCTTTGTTCATTGGGATATAATCCTGCTTTCACTAACGCTTGTGGTGTTATCATAATATTAATCTTTATTTAGGAGTCCAAGATTTATCTTGGGCGAGTGCCCGCGACGTTCAACAATCAAAATTGAATCATCCCCATCTTATCTATTGATGACAGGCAAGTAGCCACAATAAATGTAGGGTTCTTTGGGGAGCATAGTTTCTTTCCCATTATAAACATCGTTATGGGCTGCAAATTATAACATCAAACATGTAAGGTAAACAATATGTTTTTGTTGCCCGGAAATTAAGTTTCCTAGATAACAATTTCATCGACAAATATCTACATGTAGACATAAAATGTGTACATTTCAACATTGTGGACTAGGGAGAATCAGCCCTTTATCCCCTCGCCGAAGCTTAGAGTTACTTTTTTGTTCAGGAACGATCTTCTTTTCTAACCAAAAACGAACTCGTTTGGTTGGGTGAAGCCATTCTTTGACCCTTGCACCAACCTTTTCAGTAAGTTTAGAAAAGGAAAAGTCAGAGTCAGTTTTTCGCAAGATGTTGTACGCGCCGTTAGCGTCGGCGTTCAATAGTATCTCATCGTTGGATTTGTAAAGTCCGCGTTTAACTCTTTTACCGCTAAATGTATGCTTTTTCTTGGCATTCGGGTTGTACCGCTTAGGCATTTTGTCATCATCCACAAAACTAGCTTTGCTCGTATAACTCTCGTCTGTCACCACCAGTTCGATACCGTGTGACCCAAGTTTGTAACCCAATTTTTCTACAAACTGGCCTAGAGATAAATTTACAAAGTTTTGGTTAGTTATTTTTCATAAGTTGATATTATTCAATGATTTAACAACATCACCGACAACAACTTTTGAAATACCATGTTCAATGCCTGTTTTTACAACATAAGAGGTCGCTCTATGCATATAATCGTTTACAGCGGCATTACGCCAATCGGTTAAACTTTGGAGTTTACGCGACCATTTTTTCCCCCTTTTTTCAAGTTGAGATTGCATTGAAGCCTTTTTTTTATTGTAGTAGGCATTTATTGACTTAAGCCTTCTGCCATCAATAATGAAAGGCTCAATAACGCCGTTGGTAACGCAGGTAGCCAGGTTATTTAGGCCCAAGTCAATGGACATAACTTGGTTATGAAGCTTCACGATTTTGGAACGAAATTCACATTTAGAGTCTAGTTTGTCCAAATTAACCTGTTCTACCGTCTTAAAAGGCTTAACTATTTGATAAATATCGCTAATGTCATCATCATAAACAAAAACGGCATGAAAAGACTTATGTTTAGGAATAATCTCAACCTGTTTGATAGCTTTACCTATCAGTTGTTTAGGCACTTCGATTTCCAAACCTTTTTCTAAAACAATCAAGCCCTTTCTAACAAGGACTTCTACCGATTTAATCACTTGACCACTTGGCATTTTGAACGACTTAATTTCAAAGTGATCGCTCAAAACCACCAAATTTTCTTTGATTTTAAAAGCTTGATAGTCGAAGACCAAATTATCAAATTGTTTCTGTTTAAACCGAGGAGGTTTTGGCCGCCCTTTGTACTTGCCCTGATTTTTTTTAAAATCCTGACTCGCACGGAAAAAGCCCAAAAAGTTCTTATCAAGCCTTCGCAAGGTTTGCTGAGCAACCTTGGATTTCAACAACTTATAGTTCACCTCACCCTCAAGGTTGGTAACTTGCTTCATCGCCTTGTCCATTTGGAAGTAAGAAAAATACTTTCCTGTTGCCTCAAAAGCCTCGCGCAGTGTCCATAAGGTTTGGTTGTAGAGATTTTTAGCATGATGAGTCAAGTCTTTTAGTCGCTCAAATTGGGGCTTTTTTAGACCCCTGATTTTGATTTTCAATGCTCTCACACGCTACCTCGATTGTGCATTTTATGTTTGGAATAGATTCTGTTACAAAATAATTTAATTATAGAACAGATGTAGCAATCGTGCAATATACACACATAACATCTACATGTTGATAAATGTAGATATTATTTCATACTATATCTTTTCTCGTTCCCATGCTCCGCGCTCATCGTTATACACAAGTGTCTTTCCGATTTGATCCTTCGATTTTTTTGATACCGACACCGTCTTAAAAATCCGATTTTTTCAAAAAATCGGATTTTTTGGACACCGACACCGGCTTAAAAATCCGATTTTTTCAAAAAATCGGATTTTTTGGACACCAACTCCGGTAGTAGGCGATTTATCGCCGTATTATTTGAACCCTTAACTGATCATAGCCGCACATGCACCGGCACTGCATGCCAATCCAGTTTCATATCTTGCGGAGACATGCCACAAGCCAATCCAACCAATTCAGGTAAAAACAGAACCGGCAATTGAAAATCCTGCCCAGTCGCTGCCAGTGCCTTGGATTGTACACCATCCAAGTTTTTGAAACACAAAGGGCAAGATGTGACCATTAAATCGACATTTTGTTTTTGTGCCCCTTGCAGTACCGAGCCTGTCATTTTCAGAGACAAATCTTTATTTGGCCATGTCAGATGATAACCGCAACAATCATCGCGGGTATCATAATCGACAATTTCTACTCCCAGCACTTTTAATATGTCTTCTAGGGAAGTCGGATTGTCTGATGATTCATAATTTTGAATATCACTAGGATTGCGCGTATGACAACCATAATAGGAGCCAACCCGTAGTCCATTCAGCGGATTCGTTATTCGTTCACTCAATTTCTCCAGCCCCACATCCTGTGCCAGCATCCACAAAGTATGAGTGAGTTTGCAATCTCCCTTATACTCCACACCATCTTCAGCCAATATTTCATTGACCTGATCAAACAATTTTGGCTCTTCCTCTAGCCGTTTTTGGCAATTGGAAATGACATTAAAGCAAGTAGAACAGGGCGTATAAAAAGGTAATCCCATTTTTTCAGCACCTGCCATATTGCGGGCATTGATCGCTAATGATGTCAATTCCGAGCGTTCTTCAATCACCCCGGCACCGCAACAAACCGCTTCTGGGAGCAAATGGAGTTCAACATCTACCTTATCAAACACCTGTTGCAGAATATCAAAAAA
This sequence comes from Pseudomonadota bacterium, assembly GCA_039714115.1. GTDB lineage: Bacteria > Pseudomonadota > Gammaproteobacteria > Beggiatoales > Beggiatoaceae > Thiomargarita. The sequence goes on from JBDLJY010000281.1 coordinate 3,148, forward strand.
ACGGGCATCAGCCCCTTGAAAGCAGCAGCCTGAATAAAAGGCATAATGCAATTTACCATCATTGTTGTTCACGCGCTTTCTCCTTTTTTTCTATTTCACGCACTTTAGCGTAGATTTTTGCTGCACCGTCCTGTCCAGGTAAAGTACAAACTTGCCGTGTGGGTTCTAGTCCGTATTTTTCTAAAGCCGCTTCCCCCGCCTCAATCGCCGTCCAACCTTTAGTACCATTGACAACCACCGGTAACATGGGCTTATTGACTTGACCGAATTTTTCTACATCGTCAGTATAGGCTTTGGCGCGGCGCGATCCCGCTGTATCATGGATACCGTCATCTATCGCTATACGGCGCATCTGACGGATAGAATCGGCAGGACGGATATCTTTAGGACAGACTTTGAGGCACTTGCGGCATTGTACGCAAGACCATAAACCTTGATCCATTGATGCCTGTATCCGCATCCCGCGAAAACTGTCACGCGGATCAATGGAAAAACGATAGGCTTTGGCGATAGTCAGTGGCCCCGCATAAGTCTCATCGACTTTAACGGTAGAACAGGCTGAAAAACAGGCACCACATAAAATGCAATCTGTGAGAGATTCAAACTGCTTGAGTTCCTCTTGGGACATCAGCGATTCTTGTTCTAAGGTTTCAGGAATGCGTTCCCGATTTTCCATAAGATATGGGTGCATTTTGGCGAGTTTCTCAATAACGGGATCGATGTCCACCACCAAATCTCGGATAACCGGCAGATTCGCCATGGGGGTGATAGTGACTGACGCTTTGCCAAAATCTTTGATAATCGGCAACAATTGGGTGCTACAAGCCAGTACTGAGTTAGCGTTTACTCGCACTGTGCAGGAGCCACAAATGGCTGAGCGGCAAAAGGCGCGAAATGTCAGGGAACTGTCCTGAGTATTTTTGATGTGACGCAAAACTTCTAAAACGGTCATGCCCGTCTCAACTTGCACTTTGAAATTGTCAAAATATGGAGATCGATCATCGCCCGGCGTAAAGCGTTGAATACGGATATTGGCGAGCATTTTTTCCCGTATCGGGGTGATTTTTTCAGTCATAAAAACTCCTTGCTTTAATAAGTCCGCGCTTCCGGTTGAAAACGAGTAATAGTCACTGGTTCAAAATGCAGCACCGGACGATCATCGCTGCCTCTGCTTGTCACCGTATGTTTAAGCCAGTCTTTATCATCGCGCTCTGTAAAATCTTCCCGATAATGCGCCCCTCTTGATTCTGCACGCTCCAGTGCGCCCAGTGCGACAACCTCGGCTAAATCCAACATATTTCCCAATTCTAATGCGGCGCCCAGTTCCGTGTTGAATATCTTGCTTTTGTCCTTGACTTTCAAACGTTTATAACGCGCCTTGAGTTCTGCTAAACCTGCCACTGCTTGTGTCAAACCAGCCGCTTCGCGGTAAATACCTGCCTTGTCCGCCATTAAATTCCCCAGATCTCTGCGGATATCTGCCATTGTCTCCTTGCTATCACCGTCCATCAGCGTCTTGATATAGGTTTCAGCCGGTGCCAGCGCATCTTTCGGCATGGGTTGAAAGTCTGTGTGACGTGCATATTCCAAAGCATGGTTGCCCGCCCGGCGACCAAAAACCAGAATATCTAAAAGGGAATTACCGCCCAGCCGGTTAGCACCATGTACAGACACACAACCTGCCTCGCCGGCGGCATAAATGCCCTCAATGGGAGTCAAACCATTAATGTCTGTATGGATGCCGCCCATAGAATAATGGGCGGTGGGTTTAATGGGTATCGGCTCTAGGAGGGGATCAACTCCTTCAAAGCCAATGCACAGTTGACGAATTTGTGGCAAGCGTTCCAGAATCCGCTCTTTGCCTAAATGGGTGAGATCTAAAAAGACTTCACCATCAGTCCCACCTCTGCCCTCGCGCACCTCAGTTTCAATAGCGCGGGATACTAGATCGCGGGGCCCAAGTTCCATCTTCTGCGGCGCATAATTGCTCATAAAACGTTCACCTAAGGCATTGAGCAGATAACCGCCCTCGCCCCGCGCCCCTTCAGTCATCAATATGCCAGTACGCCGCAAGCCGGTTGGGTGAAATTGGACAAATTCCATGTCTTTAAGCGGCAACCCTGCCCGGTAGGCAAGAGCAGCGCCATCGCCGGTGTTGCCATAGGCATTAGATGTTCGAGTCCAGTAAATGCGCCCGTAACCGCCCGTGGCTAAAATCACCGCCTTAGCTTGGATCGTGTGAAGTTTTCCGTTGCGGATATCTAAGGCATTGACACCCAAACAACGCTGACCATTATGCAGTAGAGAAATAGTCTGCCATTCATTAAAATAATTAACGCCATGTCGCAAGCCTTGTTCATAAAGCGTGTGCAACATCACATGCCCAATCTTATCGGCAGCGTAGCAAGCACGGATCTTGGAGGCACCGCCAAAAGGGCGTTGGGCAATTTTGCCCTCCTTGGTGCGATCAAACGGACAACCCCAATGCTCCATTTCCCGTATCACTTGTGGGGCTTCTCGGCACATCAGTTCAGCAGCATCTTGATCAGCTAGATAATCTGAACCTTTTACGGTGTCAAACCAGTGATCTTCCCATGTATCCGTAGTATCTTTATTCGCTAAAGCGGCATTGACACCCCCTTGAGCGGCACTCGTGTGCGAGCGAGTCGGATAAACTTTAGTCAATACAGCGACTTGTAAATCTTCCTCCATCCTAGATTTTAGCGCGGCATATAAGCCCGCTCCCCCAGATCCAACAATTAGAACGTCGTATGTTAGCATAAATTAAATTCCTTCTTTAGTAATAAATTGCCCGTGCAAGGTAGGCCTTGCACTCCTGATTGGCGAAGGTTTTTTTTCGCTTGACAAGCTTTTTAACTTAGGATTAAATATCAACTCACCTCCGGTGGAGCATAAGACTTGTAAAATTTTTATTTAAACTATTATATGAATTTCTTCACAAAAAAAAAATAAAAATATTAAATAACAAACTGACAGTCTTTTTGAGTGTATTAATTCATATTTTATCAAATGCTAATGTTCTAAAAATCTATGAGTGAAAAATTGGTCAATGTCACTATTAACGGAAAACAAATTTCCGCGCCAGCATCACTTTCCGCGATTCAGGCGTACTGGCACGCTGGCTACACCAGAGTAGAAGGGATTGGTTGTCTGGAAGGGGTTTGCGGCTCTTGCCGCATCATGGTGCGCCGGGCGAACAGCAAAGAAGTCAGAATGCAATTAGGCTGCCAAACCTTTATTGAGGAAGGTATGCAGATTCTTTTTATGGCTTTCCCCACCCCGACACACCATTCCTATCAACTCACCGATATTAAAAATTCCTGGGATGTTCAGGGTCAATTTCATCATATTTTTCCTGAAGCCAGCAATTGTAGACTCTGCGACGGTTGTACGCGATCCTGTCCTAAAGGTATTCAAGTTCAACGCGGCGTCGAATTGGCTGCCAAAGGAAAGTTTAAAGAAGCCGGTGATTTGTTTGTTGAGTGTGTGATGTGTAATTTGTGCATGACGGGTTGCCCGGAACATATTGCTCCGAATCACGTTGGATTATTTTGCCGTCGAGTGGTGGCTTATTTCCATATACGTCCTTCCAACTTGATTAGCCGTTTGGAAGAATTACGTCAAGGCGAACTACAGGTTGTATTATAGGGGAAAGGAAACTATGTCCAAAGGCATACTTTATGATGATGCGTTGAAACGCTATCAGCAGGACAAAGAACATACGCTGCCGGAAATGAATGAGTTGTTGGGTAATTATCACCCTGATTATTATCAAGATTCTGTGGTTGAGTTAGAAGTCGGAGCTAACCGCGGGGAGCCTTGTCATTATCAATTGGCTGAGATGTTACAGGCGGATGCTCACATTGATGAGGCTGATTTGGCCGGTACTTCGATTACTGAAACTAATATTTTGGTCATCGGAGGCGGTGGTGCGGGTTGTGCGGCGGCTCTGACGGCTGCTAGAAAGGGGGCTAGAGTGATTCTAGCGACTAAATTGCGCTTGGGTGACAGCAATACTGTGATGGCTGAGGGGGGGATACAGGCGTCTATTGAACCCGATGATACGCCGCAGGCTCATTATAATGATACTTTGAAAGCGGGTCATTATAAGGCGAATAAGAAATTGGTCGCTACTATGGTTATGGAAGCTCCAGATGTGATTCGCTGGTTAATTAAGGAGGGTATGCAGTTTGATCTGAATGAGTTTGGGGATTTGTTAACTCGCCGTCCTGGTGGTGCTTCTGCTGATCGGATTGTTTATTATCGGGATTATACGGGCTTGGAAATGATGCGTGTCTTGCGCGAGGCTGTGTCTAATAGTAATATCGAAGTCTGGGAACATTGTCCTGTTGTTGAGTTGCTTTCTAGTGAAATGGGGCATTGTGCTGGCGCGGCGGTTTATTCTTTGGAAAAACGTGCCTATAAAATGATTAAAGCTCAAACTGTCATTCTCGCTACCGGCGGTATTGGGCGTATGCACCTGAATGGTTTCCCTACAACTAATCATTTTGGGGCAACGGGTGATGGTTTGGTTTTGGCTTACCGTCTGGGGGCTAAGTTGCGGGATTTGGATTCTTTCCAGTATCATCCTACTGGGCTTGCTTATCCTAGTAAGATTGCGGGTTCCTTAATCACGGAAGGGGTGCGCTCCGCTGGCGTTCAATTATTAAATGGACTCGGAGAACGTTTTGTTGATGAATTAAAACCGCGTGATTATATTTCTGCGGCTATTCTCCGCGAATGTGCTGAGGGGCGGGGGGTTTTGGTAGATGAAAAGATTCAGGGGGTGTGGCTGGATACGCCCAATCTTGAGCTGCGTAAACCGGGTTTGATAAAAAAGCGTTTTCCTAAGTTGTTTCATCTGGCTAAACAGGGCAATATTGATCCAACTAAAATTCCTATGCTTGTGTATCCTGCATTGCATTATCAAAATGGGGGAGTAGTGATTGATGATAATGGTCAAACGACTGTGCCCGATTTGTATTGTGTGGGTGAAGTTAGCGGTGGCATACATGGTAGAAATCGTATTATGGGTAATGCTTTGCTGGAAATCATTTGTTTCGGACGGCGGGCGGGTGCTATGGCGGCACAAACTATTAGTGCTCGTGGGCATAAAAAAAGCGGTATTGAACATCTGAGCCAATTGCGTCGGGATTTAAGCCGTGCTAATTTGCCTATGAATGTGAAAAGCCCGATGTTGTTTCCTGACAGTGCTAATTTTGAACTTTAGAAAGACTGAGAGATAAAACGTTTCGGACGGGGTTGCAAACTTTTTCCTCTGAAGTTAAATTTGAAGCGATTTTGCGGTTTATTTTTCACCATATTTTTGGGCCAAAGCTAGAAATCCGATTTTTCGATTTAACACCCCAGTTGCAAACCCAATGCCATTAAGTTAAGACAAACCTGACAGGTGTCAAAAACCTGTCAGGT
>JBDLJY010000282.1:0-8487 GCA_039714115.1 Pseudomonadota bacterium
TTAACGGCTGTGATGCTTGCGCGTGGGAACGAGTGGAAAAAAAATCCGATTTTTTGAAAAAATCGGATTTTTAATTGGCGCGTGGGAACGAGTGGTTATTGGCCGCCGCCAATTATGATAGCCTCATCCTTAAGTTTATTCACGTCAGGAGTAAAACTGATTATTTCTTCACGAGAAATAAACTGATTAAGTTTTGCCATTGCCTTGGCAAAAAATTCATTGATTGCTTCCACTAAAACCTTATCTGTATCATCAACCAATTTATCAGGGGCACTTGCTTTATCCATTATTTTTCCAAGAGTATCACCAGCCCCCTTCGTTTGATACTGACGGATATAGGGTTTAGAAATGTTAAAATCCGACAAATTGATGCGACGATTCAAAAAGGTTTGCCCAGTCAGGGGTTCGACAAGTTTGTAAGTTAACCCACCCGTTATTTGGATTTGTCCCTTTTCGGTGCAGTAGATTCTAGGACTACAGTCGGTATTCGTTCCCTTTCGAACGATATCAAGCGTGAGTTTTGGAACGCTCGCTAGGTAAATGGCTTTCTTATCCATGTAAGTAATATCATCAAAAGTGGCATAAGGCCCTTTTGTTACAAAGCCCTTTCTGGAAATAAGCTCTTCTAAAGAATCCTTCATAGCATTAACCAAATCGGGTTTATAGGTAGAAGAAAACACAGTGAAGAAATTGAATTTCGGCTGATGCCCCATCCGAGCCATAATCATGGCCGTAATAGGATCAAGAACAATAGGTTGTTGTGTTTGTTGTGTTTGTTGTTCTTTTCCAGTAAACTCCGGTGCCACAATAGCTATAACGTATTGTGTCTTTGGTTGTTGTTCAGGTAATTTATACCCTAAATTGAGTTGTCCCACATCACGCACTACAGTGGTGCCACTACATGATACGACAAATGTGGCAACAAAAAACATGCCTAAGAATCTGGTGGCAATAAGGGGCGGGCGTGGAAATAATCTACCCTTTTTGGGTGTTTTATTTCGTAATGCCCTGATAAGTTTTTTTAAAATCATACTTGCTTATCCTCTTTAGGAGCAATATGCCAAGGTACTTGGCTTAAAGGGTATCATTTTTGAAATGACACCCGCCTATATAACTGACTGAAAATTTAATTAAACTTTTATCAGTCACGTTAGTTATATTCTTTCAGTTAGGATTGACAGAGGTAATTTTGTCAATCGTTGTGATTTTCCCTGTAGATGCGTCATAGGAAAACACTTGCCAATATTTTCCGGTTCCTGAAATAGGCACGTTGTAACTTTTAATGAGCCCAGTTTGCGAATAAATTTCTACTTTAGCCTCCGATTTTGTTATAGCTGGATTACCAGCGTAGTTATGAACGTAGTAGCGATAGGTGCCCGGTTGTGATTTGTATATCGTTAGGGTTTCTGGGCCATAACTGGTTTTGTCATCGACATCTAGTTGTACATGAGGAGCAGATGAGCGTTTGCCTCTCCAGTTATAATAAATGTGGTAGGGGGCACCTTTAATGTTTGGGGTTAATAAATGGGCATCTAAGTCTTCTGGTTGTTCTCCCCATGATAGAACAATGCGGATTTGACCGAGATTGATAGCGGGCGTGATAGCCGCGTTTTGCTTGTCGGCTGTATGTTTGCCGATAGAAACAATTGGGAAGTAAATGGTTGTATAGGCATTTTTACTGGCTTCTATCGTGTAATTACCGCCCGGTAAGTTGAGCCGATAATGCCCATTGTTGTCTGTTTTGGTTTTAGCAATGATAGTCCCATTGGTTACATTGATATCTGAACGAACTTTAAGCGTGGCATTGTTCACGGGTTGACCGTTAAAGGCATTGAGTATTTGGCCCGTCGCTAGGCCCTGACTAGTCCATGCTGTTGATACTTGTCGTAATGTGGTGAGCGTTGTGGTTTCTTTTTGGTTCACCTGAACATGTGCTGTCATCGGAATATAGCCGGCTGAAGTAATTTTTAAAATATATTTGCCTTGGGATAGGGGAAAATCATATTGTCCATCAGTCCCGGTTTTTTCCATCCCGACTAAAATGGAGTCTTGATGACGGAATATTTTGATTGATGCTCCCGATAAGGGTTCTCCTGTCAGGGCATCTTTGATAATGCCAGCAATCTTGCCGGGATGGTGTAATTGAACCTTTGCGCCATGCTTGATAAGAAAGTTAGACATGTCAAAACGATTGACGGAAAAAGCCATAGATAATGGATTGATGCCGTCATGATCTTCTGCATTGACATCGGCACCAGATTTGACAAGGAGATCAGCAATCTGGTTATAACCGTTAACGGCTGCGACATGAAGTGGTGTGATGCCTTTTTTACCTTTGATTTTGATATCGGCGTTATTCTGGATAAGGAGCTTAACGACATTTGTATGGCCGTTAGCGACAGCGACTAGGAGTGGTGTCCAGCCATCCACGTCTTTTTCATCGACATTTGCGCCTTTCTGGATAAGGAGTTTGGCTATATCAGTATGACCATTAACAGAGGCATCATGGAGTGCTGTCCAGTGTTCTGCATCTTTTATATTGATTTTTACGCCTTTTTTTTCCAGCAGTTTTTTGATCTCTTGGTAATCGCCGCTTTTGGCGGATTCCAGAAACTGCCTGTCCTTTTCTGTATAAGCCGGTACCGTAATGACTTCTGGTTCTTCCTTCCCTCCTTCTTCCTTCATTTCTGTATGAGGCGGTTCCGTAATGACTCCCCCTGTTCCTCGGTTAGTTCCCTGTTCATGAGGGTTTTGGATATCAGAGGGCTCTGATCCGTTTGTGCGTGTCGGATTTGATTGACAGCCCAATAATAATATAAAAGGCAACAGGATTAAACCGTTGCGAATTCTAATCATGACTTACTCCTCAATAATATCATTCAAATTCGATTTCAACACGACGGTTTTTCTGCCGCCCAAGCGGAGAGCTGTTATCGGCAAGTGGTCGTTCTTCTCCGAATCCAATAGAGGATAGTCTCTTTGGAGGCACACCTTGCTTAATGAGTTGGGTTTTGAGAAATTTGGCACGTTGCTCAGATAATGTTTGGTTAAATTCGTTTGTCCCAGCTGCATCGGCATGTCCTTGTATTTTGGCTATTTTGTCTTTGTTGGTTTTTAGATAGTCTGTGAGTTCTTGAACGGCTGGAGCCAGCAATTCTGGGGCCATGGTACTGGAGCCCACTTCAAAAGGTGTCTGGATTGAGTAAGAGGTTTCACAGCCACTTTTGTCGACAGAAAATCCCATTGAAGTCCCTGAACAAGAATCCTTGTCATTGGTTATGGTGTCAAGGTCCTCGTCAAAAGCTTTGGTGACTTCTTCTTTGACAATCTTATGAATAACTCTACCTAGTGTAAATGAGTCTTTAACATCATGATATTTCGCTTTACCGGCTTTAGCAATACATTGTAATTGGGTTCGCGTATTATTGTCAACGGAATAGCCGACGGTATAAATTTTTAGATCGACATTCAGCTTTTGTTTTAGGCTTTCGGCTGCTGCACAGGGGTCGCCGCCACAGGTTTCTTCGCCATCACTGATGAGAATAATGGTGGTTTTTTGTGAGTTATTTCCCAGTCTTCTTCCGGCTTCTTCAATGGATTTTGCAATAGGTGTACTACCAGCAGGATAAATGCTCATCGCTCGGGATTTGACTCGCCCCATATTAGTATTTGAGGGTGGCACAAGCATTTTGGTTTCGCAATCGTTATAAGCCATTAAAGAAACATTGGCGGTGCCGTTTGGTATCTTGTCTAAAATATCCGAGAGAACGATTTTGGCACTGTCAATTTTGATATCGCCAAATCTGTCTTTTTCATTCATACTGCCAGAGCTATCTAGTATTAGCATAAGCCTTGGCTTGCTAAGTGAGTCGATGTCACCTCTCCCCATCTGGGCGAAAATGCTAGGGGGTAGTAGCATAAAGCTTAATGTCATTAAACCAAATGAAAGGTTTTTCACAGTATTTGCTTTGCTCCGCTGGTATTAATTATATAAAAAAAATGAATATACTTAAAAAAAAATGTTATGTAAAGTCATTCCAATCTATCTGTCAAACTTGCTCCGCTGGTATATAAAAAGATATTTTTAATCTGCTTAAAAAGAAATGTTATGCTAGGTCATTCTAGCTTGCCTGTCAATGCCATTAAGTTAAGCATAAAACCATACATGTAGGGGCAATCCCTTGTGGTTGCCCGATTAAGCTTAATCCACCCTACATGGCTTAACTTAATGGCATTGATGCTATGGGTACCTCTGAGGTTTTGAGGTCTTTGTATGGACGTAAGTTGTTAATTGATTGTGAGGCTATTTTTTTAACTTATTGTTTTTTATATGTATTTTTTAATAGAGAGATTGGATTTATATGTCACGTATATTACTCATTTTAATCACATTCCTGCTGACAGTGCCAGCCTGTGCGAAGTCACCACCGGACGGCAGTCGTCCTATAACAAGGTCGCCCCCTACCCCGGTTGTGGAACAGTCTCGACCCATCTTACAAATAGATCAGGGCGGACATAAGGCTTCAATTAGGGGTGTTGTTTTTACTCCCGATGGTCGTTATTTGGTCTCGGCGGGAGAGGATAAGGTTATTCGTGTCTGGGATTTGAGTTCTGGGCGCACGGTGCGGACGCTGCGGGGACAAGTCGGGGCGGGTTCGGAGGGGAAAATTTATGCGATGACGCTGTCCCCAGATGGGCGGTGGTTGGCGGTGGGGGGATGGATGCACTCTGAGTGCGCTGGTCGTTGTGGCGATATCCGTCTTTACGATTTCCGCAAGGGGCATTTAGTCGCGCTGCTCAAGGGGCATACAAATGCTGTCACTTCTTTGGCTTTTTCTCCTGATAGTCGTTTGCTTGTGTCGGGCAGTGGTGATAAGAGTGCGATCCTTTGGGATGTTTTGCGAAAGCGGCGGTTGTATAGTTTGCGTGGTCATGCTGATCGTCTTTATGCTGTTGCTTTTTCGCCTGATGGGAGGCGGGTGGTGACGGGTGGTGATGATCGTACTTTGCGTCTGTGGGGGGTGCGAGATGGTGGGCTGATTGCGGTTCTTAAAGGTCATACTGGTAAAGTGAGGGCGGTGGCGATCTCTCCTAAAGATGGCGTTATCGCTTCTGGTAGTCTTGATAATACGATTCGTCTTTGGAATGGACGGACTGGGCGTTTTATTAAAGTGTTGGCGAGTCAGGGGAGTGGTGTTGGTAGTTTGTCTTTTAGTCCTGATGGGCGTTATTTGGTGTCAGGTGTGGGATTTGGGGAGAATAATACTGATTGTCATGTTTGGTCAGTCTCTGATGGTAGGGAGGTTGTTGTTTATAAGGGTCATGATAATGTGGTGCTGGCGACGGCTGTTAGTCCTGATGGGCGTTGGGTGGCGACGGGTGGGGGTTCTAATCAGGAAGTTCATATTTGGTCGTTGCGTGATGGTAGGCTGCGTTCGCGTCTTAAAGGGGTGGGTGCGAGTATTTGGGCGGTGGGCTTCTCCGCTGATGCTCTAGCTTGGGGAAAAAGTACTCAATCTGGATGGCAAGTGAATAATTATGGTCCTTTGGAATATCGCCTCACGCTCCCGACACCTGAGCGTTCTGTTGGTGCGCCTAAAGAAGTCCTTCAGAGCCAAGGCAGGGATTTCCGTCGTGCTCAGGAGCAATGGGGTGGTTGGAGGCTAGTTACTCGTTCTGGGAAAGGTGCTGTTCTTGATGTCCGCTACCAAAATCGTGTCCATGCTAGCATTGAGCGAGGGGCTACTTCTGGTTATGTTCATCGGGCTTTTACTTTTACTCCGGACGGACAGCGTGTTATCAGTGGTGGGGGTAATGGTTATCTCACTGCTTATAGGCGCGATGGTAGGAAACTTGGTGATTATGTTGGACATACTGGTGATGTCTGGGCTGTGGCGGTTTCTGCGGATGGACGTTTATTGGCTTCGGCGAGTGATGATCAAACTGTTCGCCTTTGGAATGTCGAAAGCCGCGAAAATTTGCTCACTTTGTTTCATGGTAATGATGGGGAATGGGTGGCTTGGACTCCGAGCGGTCATTATGCGGCTTCTCCTAATGGGGATAATATGGTTGGTTGGCAGATTAACCGTGGTGTGGATAAGGCGGCGGATTATGTTAAGGCGGCTCAGTTGCGCGAGAGGCTTTACCGCCCGGATATCGTTGCTGATGCTGTGCGCTTGCGAAGGGTTAAGCAAGTCGTCGCGCCGGCTGTGAAGCAGTTGTCTAGTGCTAAGTTGCCTGAGTTTGAGGTTGTTTCTCCTCAAAATAATAGTGAAACGGTTCAGGGGCAGTTGCCATTGAAATTAAGTATTGCTGGGAATCCAGATGCGGCGAAATCGGTTGAGGTTTATGTGAATAGTCGCCTTGTTATTACGCGGGGTAAGAGGGCGTTGCCGAAACTGAGTGATCGTTATCAAGTTACTTTGAGCATTCCTTTGGAAAAGGGTGAAAATCATTTGCATATTGTGGTAAGAAATTCTGTTGGTGAAACGGCTAAGGATTGGCAGGTTTTTTTTGCTGGTGAGAGTGAGGAGAAGGGTGATTTGTATCTGGTGGCTGTCGGGGTTAGCGATTATGAGGATGATAGTTTGGATTTGCGTTACGCGGCTGACGATGCTCGCGCTTTGCATGGGATGCTTGTTGCTCAGAAAGGCAAGGCTTATCGGAAGGTTGAGGCGGTGTTGTTGGCAGATGATGCGAAAGCGCCTACTGATTCTCAGATTAAGAAGGCTTTGAGTTTGTTTGCTAAGGCTGGTGAGAGTGATACGGCGGTTTTGTTCCTCGCTGGACATGGTGTCAACGAAGATGGGGATTATTATTTTTTGCCCCGCAATGTGGAACAGCAGGGAAGTCGTTGGCGTCAGGCGGTGGAGTGGCGGAAATTTCAAAAGCAGTTGGAAAATACGCAAGGGCGACGGATTTTGTTGGTGGATACTTGTCATTCTGGGGGGGCTTTTAATTCGCGCCTTGTTAAAGATGCTGCTGATGCGAAGATTGTTGTTATCAGTGCTACTGATGGTGATAGTGTGGCGCAGGAGTTGCGGGAGTTGGAGCATGGTGTTTTTACTTATGCTTTGCTTGAAGGTTTGGGCGGTGAGGCGGATTCAAATGGTGATAAGAGGTTGAAAATAAAGGAATTAGATAGTTATTTGTCGAATGAAGTAGAGGTTTTGACTGATGGTACTCAGAAGCCGGTGTTACATGCGCCGGGGGGGTTTAAGGATTTTGTGTTTGCGCGGTTATGATGATTTTAAACAATTAGAATATCGCTGCGTGTGGCTTCTTGATTAGTCAGCGTTTTTGTTATTACACGCCGATAAGCCTTGTCCTGTTGCTGTTTTTATCGTTCCTTTGCTGAGCAAAGAGGCAGGCATTCCCACGCTCTGCGCTCATCGTTATACACAAATTGATTTTGGACAAGACGTCCAAGATAAATCTTGGACTCCTATGTATAACTTAGGAGTCCAAACTTTAGTTTGGAATGTCCAAGATGAATCCTATTCTACCGATTCAATTTTTACCCGTCGATTATTTGCATAAGCTGTTTTTGAATTACCATTATCCAGCGGCTCTTTTGAGCCATATCCCCACGTCTGAATACGCTGCTTCTGCTCGCTGTTGAGATAATTTTAGGTTGAGGCGGTAATTTTATTGGGTTTGTTCTCTTGGGCATCATACGGTAGAAAATAGTAATTTTAACCTCCCCTTCCAATGCCATATCGTGCCGCCTCAAAATCAGACCTGCTCCGAGACCAATACCTCGCAGTTCGAGTCCGTATTTCCTTTGATGCATTAACCGGAGCAGGTTTGGATAACCTGCTCCGGTTTGTCGGCACGATATGGCATTGCGCGTCTGAATACGCTTTTTATAAATGCCACGCGCTACCAAATCCCTTGAAAACGCCTCTGCCCGCCGTTGGAATAATTTAAGAGCGTATGTCCATGCCGTTTAATCGTACTCGGCATCGTTTGCTTAAAGGCAGCGGCAATATTTTTGATTTGCCATATTATGAATAATATCCCATTAAGCGACGCATTTGTTGACGGAGAGCATATAGCTCTTGCTCTTGTGAAGCAATACGTTCCACTAACTGGTGGTTGAGTTGTTGCATTTCTTCGATCAATTTTTGAGTCCGTTGGTAAATAGCTCGTCGTTGGCGCATAGTGACTAACTGTGGACGATTAAGATGTAACCACTCAATGTGAAACCAACCACGAGGTGTTAAGCCGGTTAAATGATCATCTTGCAACAGAGTGATATGAATATTCAGGTCGTCTATTAGCGGATGAAGTAGATGCATGTGGGGTGGAGCGTCAAGTGAAGGCCAATAAGATGCTTTGTTGCGGTTACAAGCCGGGCAGGCATAGACTAAATTATCCCACTCATCAGATCAATGCCATTAAGTTAAGGACAAATAATTGATTTTTAAATAAAAAATCTGTGCTGGACGGTGTTTATCAGTTGTGTGGAGCTTAAGGAGCTGAGCG
>JBDLJY010000283.1:0-8483 GCA_039714115.1 Pseudomonadota bacterium
TGGTGATACGGTGATGGCTTCCACGGTTATACTCAGCGGGCGGATTGGTATCCGCGCCAGCCACAGCGGTGAAGATACGCGCATTGACAAATTGTATGATGCGGAGACTTTACTGGCTTTCGCGGCGGCTGCCGAACAATAGTAAAAAAGGCGCAACAACTGGAATTGCCCAAGGTGACAGATAGTAGCTATGATTTACAACCGCCCCCTGCCTAGCGTTATTAAGGCTGCCATGCAAGCAGGACTTGGGCACACTTTCATTTTGATCGCCTGAAGTTCCAACACTTATTAAGGCTTTACACCAAAGAGGCAAGCAATTGATGATTGTCTCCGGCGACCAGCAAGCACCCACCGAGCGTCTTGCTAAGGCGTTGGATATGGATGCTGCGTATGGTGACGTGTTGCCGCAGGACAAAGCCGCATTAATCAAGCAACTGCAAGCCGAAGGTAAGCGGGTTTGTTTTGTAGGTGATGGAGTGAATGATGCTATTGCCATGAAACAAGCCAATGTTTCGGTCTGTTTAAATAGTGCTTCTGCCATAACGAATCATTTACATAAGCGGTTAAGTAACAGCCTGAATTTCTGGCTCGGATTTGCTGGAGCTAATGCGGTTGCCGTACCGTTGCTAGGTTTTGGGCCATTGCAATCCTGTTTGTTTTATAGCGCTGCTTATACGGTGGGTTTATGGAAGAACATGGATCTAGGTAAAATAGGCGATAAATCGCCTACTATAGATGTTCGCAAATAAAAAGGTACTAATAATCCAACCGTTGTTGCCTTCGTCAAGCGAGCATATTGATGTAACTTCGTTCTTTAATACGGCTAGGTAAAAATTAAGCACTATGAAAGAAATAATTAAAATCATAGGGATTGTTATCCTATTAGTTTTAGTAACTGGTATTTATAGGTTCAATGATGACGATGATTATGTAAAAAATAATCAGAATACGTTGGTGAAATCTCATAAAATGCCCAGTGATTTAGCAATTGAAAAATATTTACTTTCACAGGATGATTTTGTTTGGCAAACAGTGATAAATAGCCAAAAGGCTTGTGTGTTTGAAAATATTGGAGAGAGAAAAGATAACTTATTCCCTCTTTCTCTTTGGGTATTCTGTCAAGAATATATAGTAAAAAATGGAGAAATAATAGAACTGAGTGGTTCATCCGGCCCTGCTATAATTAACTACCCAAATGAAGAGTCTTCTTTTAATTTAGAAAAATTAACACACCAAAGACCAAGAGATGGTTCACTTTACAGTAAAGATATAAAACAAATGTTTTCTAAAAAAGCACAAAGAGTAATATTTAATCACTCAGTAACAGCAAGATTAGTAGAAAAAATGAAGAACAAAATAACTCACTACTACAGAAAAATTCCCTGATTATCACTGCCAATTTTTACCTATGACGCTCATTGGCATAAAATCCTGACCAATCTATTTGTCCACCATGCAGCCAAAGTTTACCCACCGTATTCAATAAAAACGCAACATCAGATTGCTTATCTATAATGCCCCAGGAGCCCCCCCAAAGGGGCGAACAGGCTCTTAGCAAAAACGCTCTGCAATTTAGATTGAAGTTGAATGTCCACCTTAAGTAAAAAAATTCTATTTTCGGATGAACCGGATTAATCACAAAGTATAATCAGGGTTACCCTAAATAAGATTTTACTACTTCACTCAACCGCTCAACCAAATACAGAGGCAAAGAAATCAAAGGATAACAAATATGCTTACGCTGTTTGTCAATGTGGATAACCACATCCAGTTGATTAACTGTCGGTAATGAAGTATCAAATCTAATTGCTAAGGGTGCTTGTTTGTTCCCCATAAACTGATGCAAAGACTTCAAGCTACCAGTAGCCCCAGACTTAACCTCAATTGGAATCTGGTTTCCTTCCAGCGCAATCACAAAATCCAGTTCTGCATTGGATGAACGTCCCTCTCGCAACCAATAGGTTAATTCACGATTAAGAGTTTCTGCCAACAGAGCTTGTAAATGTTGCCCTATAAACTGCTCGGCTATGGTTCCTTCATTGACTAGCTTAATTTCGTCAAGTTGTGATATAACTCGCCAATTTAGCCCACAAATTGCATTCATCAGACCAACATCAAGAAATAACAGTTTATAGACTTTTTCCTCAATGTCTGCTTGTAAAGGTATGCCTGAACAATGACTATGAACAACTTTACTAATCACTCGCGCCATAGACAATAATTCAAGGTCTTTCTTAAGCGTCACACTTTGCTCTTGACGCGAAATATTGCTGTATTTTACTTTTACACCCACATTACGGGCAGCAAAATTGAATACATTGAGCATACGGTTGAGGTTTCTTGAACCTGCGTATTTGGGGAAATCTTCACGATAGGTATCAATAATCGAATTATGTACTTCGCTAACATCACGATAACTGCTAGTTTCGGCAAATACAGCTACAGCTTCTGGCATACCGCCTACAAAATAGTATGTCCGTAATATTTGCAATAAGCGTTGGTGAGCTATTTTGCTAATCTCCTGGCCCAGTTTATAATGGGTCACAATATGATGTAACTTATCCTCTCCTAAAGCACTTAGGAACTCAGTAAAGGTCATGGGGCCCATGTGTAAATACTGAACTCTGCCTACCGGCATAGAAAACTGGTGAGCAGATAAAGTAAATTCTAATAATGAACCTGCACTAATGAGTGGTAATTCTGGTCGTTCTTCATAAAAATAACGCAAGGCGGGGATAGCTTCAGGAACTGCCTATCCATACGCGGTAAAACTTCAATCTGTTGAAGAATTTTTTGTGGGTCTTTGGTAGAGAAAACTGGGGACAATTCAGGATAACGCTCTAAATTGACATTCACCAAGGTTCGCTGATGCTGCTTGGCAAATAACTCAACCAATGTGGATTTTCCTACTTGGCGAGCACCACGAATAATAAGTGGTTTACGCTTTTTATTATCTTGCCATTTTTGCAGAAGTTTTAATTGCAAACGTTGCATTGCCATACCTTTTTTTGAAATTAAATTTTATATTATAGCAGATAAAAACGTATTTGCATTATTATTTTATGGGTGTGTTTTGATATTGTGAATATATTATCGAAGCGAAGCTTCTTGGCAGTTCCCAAGTAAAACTATCATCCTTAAGATGATGATTGTCTTTGTTGCCGTCGGGTAGATAGCGGGCTAAGTCGCCCGTTTTGTAGAGGCGTGAATTGGGATCAGAACTAAATGTTCTTGTTCTGTTTGTGCGATGACGCCGCTGCCTACTCCTCCTCTGATCTTAAACGTTACGGAGCAGGTTGCAAACCTGCTCCGGCAAACATTGAAATTCCTCTGATCTTAAACGTTACGGAGCAAGTTGCAAACCTGCTCCGGCAAAAGTCCGCCACAGTGTTGATTGTTCTTTTGGTTGACATACTGGCGATTTTAACTAGCTAAAACTTCTTTTGTAGATACTGCGAGCCAGTTCAAATAAAAAAAAATTTTCAGTCTTTCCATAATCATGGGTGGTGAAACTATAGTTGGTACAAACCATATTTGTTCTAGTTACAAATGATACTTTTCCCAAGGTACGATCTTCATTTCTTTTTCTATGTAAGCGTACTGGTGATAAACCATGCCAAAACATTTGGAAAAGCCCCTTTTTATAATCATGATAAACGTCGCAATTTTGCAGATTATTCAGCATTTCACTAAAATGAAAACCATCTTTAACACCCTTAGTATCAACAATCTTGTTCTTTAAATCAGAATAGGTTTCAGCTAAAAATATCCGAACCTCATTAGTATCAATACTTTCACTTATTTCAGCACTAAACAAATTAAACAACATAGTTTCATATTTTGCCGTAGTAGGCGTAAGTTTAAACATTGCTCGCATCGCCACTATGAATAAAAAGGCAACATCTTGTTCCGTTAGTTGATCAAGCACAGTGGAATGGGCAGCCCAATTTCTAGCATGTTTCATAATCCAACCAAAGGTTGATTTAACGCTGCGAGCCTGAAAACAATCTTTACCATCTTGATCACATTTTGGTAAATTATCGGGATAAGCTGCATCCCATTCATGGGCTAAACTTCTGACAAGCAGTTTATAAAGTCGCTGCGGGTTATCGGGTTGACGTAAAGGCAAGATATTTTGCAATGTTTCCAAATAATCCTGCATATCTGGCACCGAGATTGTTCGCGCTGACTTCACAAACTCACCAAATTGGATAGCGGCTTCTTGTTGGTTTTCTAGTAATGATTGGAGGTGTTTACAGCCGTTGATAATGCCGCGTCGTAGCACGGAATAGGGATTTTCCTTGTTTTTCTTTACCCATGCTTGTACTTTAGCAATATCCTCTTCTCTTTGCTTAGTGGGAATTTTTGGCAATGGTAGTTTGGCTTCTTCAAACGCATTAGCAATAGAAGAAAGTTCTTCTGCATGGTTAGAACAAAATAAAATATGTTCTTTGGGAAAGCCAATTTCCATAATCAACTCCACATAGAGTTGATAACCCGCCATTTTTTCTAATTCCTTACAAGCGGTTTGTTTATCTGCGTGATAGCGTTGCAGCAAGGTTTGTAAATATTCGTCCGTTTCGGTACGAATATTTTTAGTGATATCAACCGAAAGCGATATATCTAAAATGATGTAATCAATACTAAGCAGTTCTTCTGGATTACGGATAAATTCTAGGGCTTCCACAAAATCTAGTTTTAGCAAAATCCCTTGATTCGCTAAAAGTTTTTTCAGCCCAAATTCGTCGTCTGGGATGCTTTGATTAGCTAAAATACCTCCAAATACAGAAGTTGCCGTTGCATCAACATCAACATCCCCAAAATCTTCAACCCATAAAAATTGGCTCATATTTTCTCCTCAATGAGTAAATGACGTGGCAAATTAAATTCAGCTATATAACGATTTTGTTTGAAATTATTCGTAAAATTTCCCTCCAATTTCCGAGCAATGGTGTTTAAAAAACTTTGCCCTTTATGAGTCCCTTTCGGGCTATCGCTTTCCATTTGAGTCGTGGGATTTTCACAGATTAATAAACATCTATCTTGTTGAAATTCCCAACGCACAATGATAGGTTGAACCGTAGTCGCATTGTAATATTTAATGCTATTTAAGAGCATCTCAGTCATTACAATAATTAATACAGACTCTGTCGCATCGTAGCGTTTAAAACGAATCGGATTATTATCAAATCCCTGTATTTGTATAGGGAAGAACCGCTCTTGTATCCACATACTTATCTCTGTCAAATTATCATATTTAGCCGCTAATTCTGTAAAGCTGTTTTCCCAGTCAGTCTGTAATTTTTTTAATATATCAAGGTAATTATCAGTCAATTGTTCCCAAGTCGCCGTGCTAGGAATCAGAGCCGTTTTTTTAGCATAACTTAAATAATGTTGTTTAATTCTTTTGATATGTCTGGCAATTAATAACTGGGGCATTGCCAACAATAAAGATTCTGCTAAGACACCAGTGAGTGTTCTATCTCCTCGTTTATCTTGCGATATTTTTTCTCGCAGTTTAATATCATCGGTAGAAATGGTGCTAAAAATATCAAGTAATGCTGTCATGGTTTGCACTGCTTTTATAGTGCGTGTTTTTTGGTTGTCATGTTTAGCATTATATTGGATATTTAGTAAAGGTCCACGAAATTTATGGGCAAACATTGCCATGATGTCTTCGAGTTCTTGCTTTGCTTTTTCTTGTTCTTTGAGTTTTGCTATAGCTTTTTGTTCTTCAAGTTTTGCTATGTCTTCTTGTTCTTCAAGTTTTGCTATGTCTTCTTGTTTATGATCATTTTGTGCCGTGTATATTTTTTTTCCGATATATGCAACAGCCGTAGCAATTATAATTTCTGTTAAAAACATTTTATTAAATCCCGTGTATATTCTTTGTTATACTCGCTTATCTGCGCGGGTGTTTTCAAACCTTGATCATGGATCGCTTTTTTATCGTTCCCACGCTCCGCGTCAATGCCATTAAGTTAAGACAAACCTGACAGGTGTCAAAAACCTGTCAGGTTAATCGGAGTTTACAACGTGCCATGTTTTGGATACTTGGCAGGTCTGATTTGGAGGCTTAACTTAATGGCATTGACGCGGAGCGTGGGAACGATATCATAGTTGACGTTATACCAAACTTCCCGTCTGCACAAACAATGAATGTACCATAACACCTGTTTTCTGATCCGTATAATCCACTTCAAACTGTTGACGATTCTTGTCATCAATAGTTTCTACAAATAAAATCAACCAAATTGCAGTCACTCCTAGCTTTTTCCCATATTTGGCAGCCTGTTTTAGGGCTTCACGATAGCTGCGTTGATTGGCAAAACTTTTCAATTCTAATCCAAACAATTTTCCCGCATATCGTATCAATAAATCAATCTCTCCATTACCTGTCGGAAACTCAGGCAAAACTCGTACATCATAACCACGGAAAAAACTGACCAAATATACATAAAAATGAAAATGAAATATTGCTTCATATACTCGTAGATCAGTTTTTCGACGTGGCACATCTTTTAGCACCATCTCTCGATTGGCTTGCAAATACTTCTCATGTCGTTGTATCAAACGATGAATATCGATACTATTATCAGTAATGGTATCCGATAAATCTTCAAACGGATCATATAATCCGTCCATTTCCTGATACAATTCTCTGGCAAAATAGTTGAACAATCGCTTTTGTATGTATGGGCAAGGAAATTTTACATAATATTCAGTCAAACTAACTTCATCTATAGAAACTACTCCATTCATATACAAAAAATTGATAGTGGGATCATCATATGTAAAATTGACTTTCTTTTTCGTTTCAAATATTTCCAAAACATAAGGTTTGTAAGGCTCTTGTTTAGCCTTGCTGATGATGTTCAGGATATTGTTATTTGGCAACAAATTTAGGGCTGCTGCATAAACGCCTTCAAAAAGCGCCATCGTAATCGGTTGTTCAGTCACTTGATTATAAGTTTCTGTCAACAATTCTCCAAACCAGCATGTAAGTCCAGGTTGCCCTTTGAATTCATACCATATTTGTTCTACGACTTCGGGCTCAATTTTTTGTTTCTGCTCCCGTTGATACCAGTCAAATAGATAAACGACTTCATCATAAGTCAGATTAGGAATATGCACACTGCGCTGGACATTGAATGGCGAACCTTTGACATTTTCTACTCCCAAGACGGCACGTACTCCGATCAATGCGAGGCTATGTAATAAATAGTCTTTTTCAGCAGACGATTTGTTTGTCTGGCTTCGGCGAGTCATGTAAATATGACGAAAAACTGCGACTAGCTATTACAGTTTGATCAAGGGCATCAAACTCATCCAAAACTAAAATCAATGGCTTTGTGAGAGTTCCTCGTTCAAACAACCGATGAAAATCCTTCAACGAGTTGATGGTTAATTTCTCTAGGTTCAACTTTTTTATCAATTCCCGGGCAAAGAGTTGAGCCACTGTATCGACATCGTTCTCTTCATAAAGAAATTGCAAACTGAGATAGATTACATCAAATTGTTCGTCTTGCTCTATTGTTGATACAACTTCTTGCATTACCCAAGATTTGCCAGTTTGACTAGGCGCCCAGACTGTGATGTAATGTCCACCTTCTTCAAACTCTTCTCCTTTCAATTGCGTGACAGCATCAGCAATTAATGTCTCTCTGGGCACGTAGTAATGTGACTTTTTTATTGGGCTTCCGTAAGATGAAAATTTTCGCATTTTTTTTGACTCCTCGTCCAAGATAAATCTTGGACTCCTTGTTGCGGACATGATATATTGTTTCATTTTTTGAGTCAAGCGTTCCTCTAATCTATACGTCAAATCCAATCTGTTGCACTATAGAATAGGGTTTTAGGAGTCCAAGATTTATCTTGGCTAAAAAATATGGGATTAAAAGTCGGAAACTCAGGAAATACTCGTACATCATTCTCCCGAGACGTTTGTGCAAAACTACCAAGAAGAGGGAAATATGCCCCTACAAACCGTTATATTATGTAGGGCGGGCAACCACAAGGGATTGCCCCTACGAAGCAATGCCATTAAGTTAAGACAAACCTGACAGGTGTCAAAAACCTGTCAGGTTAATTTTTCCTTTAATTTACAACGACCTGCCATGGATAAAAACAACTACAGGGATTGTTTATAATAAGGGATAAAAAATAAGGTATGATTACGCCCATGTTGATTCCTTTTTTGGTAGAAGTCTAGTCTGCTATGTTAGCGATCAATGCTTTTAATTCTGGATACAGGAGCCACAATTGCTCCCCGCTTGTAAGGCTTCGCTTATCTGTGCGGGTGTTTTTAAACCTTGATCATGGATCGCTTTCTTCACCGGATTACGCCCAATATTAAAACAGGAACAGACGATATTGTCTTTATCTGATGCCCCTTGATCGGGTTGTCCTGTCAATAAACTGAGGCGTTCCGTCAATGCCATTAAGTTAAGCCCCCAAAAGAAGACCTGCCAGGTTTCCAAAAC
>JBDLJY010000284.1:0-8456 GCA_039714115.1 Pseudomonadota bacterium
GATTTTGATCATGAAGTGTGGCAAGCCATACAAAATGAAGTCAAGCGGCAAGAAGAGCACCTTGAACTGATCGCCTCGGAAAATTATGCCAGTCCTCGCGTACTTCAAGCACAAGGATCTGTCCTCACCAATAAATATGCCGAAGGCTATCCCCGTAAACGCTATTATGGCGGCTGCGAGTTTGTTGATATAGCGGAACAATTAGCCATAGATCGTGCCAAACAATTATTCAATGCCGACTATGCCAATGTGCAACCCCATTCAGGCTCACAAGCCAACACCGCCGTGTATATGGCCTTGTTACAACCGGGTGACACCCTATTAGGCATGAGTTTAGCGCACGGAGGACATCTGACGCATGGTGCAAAAGTCAATTTTTCTGGTAAACTCTACAACGCAGTGCAATATGGCCTAAATAGCGACACAGGCGAAATCGACTATGAACAAGTCGAAGCCTTGGCACTCGAACATAAGCCAAAAATGATTATGAGCGGCTTTAGTGCCTATTCGCGGATAGTCGATTGGCAACGTTTGCGTGACATTGCTGATAAAGTGGGCGCTTACTTAGTTGCGGATATGGCCCATGTCGCAGGTCCAATTGCAGCCGGCTTATATCCTAGCCCCGTACAAATTGCCGATGTTACCACGACGACGACTCATAAAACCTTGCGCGGGCCTCGCGGCGGATTAATTCTCGCTAAAGCCAATCCAGAGATTGAGAAAAAACTCAATTCTTTAGTATTTCCCGGCATACAGGGCGGCCCCCTCATGCATGTGATTGCCGCTAAAGCGGTTGCGCTCAAAGAAGCCTTACAGCCCGAATTCAAAACCTATCAAGCCCAAGTCCTAGAAAATGCACGGGCGATGGTCGCTGTGATGATGGAGCGAGGATATAAAATAGTCTCTGGTGGCACAGATAACCATTTGTTTTTAGTGGATTTAATTGAAAAAGGCATCACGGGCAAAGTCGCCGATGCAGCTTTAGGACAAGCCAATATTACGGTGAATAAAAACGCTGTCCCTAATGATCCACAATCACCCTTTGTCACCAGCGGACTCCGTATTGGTACCCCCGCCATCACGACACGCGGTTTGGGGACAGCAGAATCTCGTCAAGTCGCCCATTGGATTTGTGACATTGTTGACGATGTAGAAAATCTTGAGCTGCAAGCGTCGGTGAAAGCAGAAGTTCTCGCCTTGTGTGCCCGTTTTCCGGTTTATAGTTGATATGACAAACGCTCCGCCAGAATTAAATGACCAATATTACATGGCACACGCTTTACGCTTGGCTAAGAAAGGATTATGGACAACTGATCCAAATCCTCGCGTAGGCTGTGTCATTGTACGAGAGGGTGAAATTGTCGGCGAAGGCTGGCATCAAGTCGCCGGCGAACCCCATGCCGAAATTCATGCCTTGCAAATGGCTAAAGAAAAGGCAAAGGGCGCAACTTGTTATGTAACCCTAGAACCTTGTTGTCATCAGGGTCGCACTCCGCCGTGTACCGACGCTTTGATTAAAGCGGGTATCATTCGCGTCGTCCTGGCAATGACCGATCCGAATCCTTTAGTCTCTCGCAAAGGCATCGAACAATTGTCAAAAGCCGGCATTATGGTAGACACGGGCATTTTGAGCCAAGACGCTGAACAACTGAATCCGGGCTTTTTCAAGCGAATGCGTCATAATCGTCCTTATGTTCGCTGCAAACTGGGGATGAGTTTAGATGGGCGCACCGCGATGGCTTCTGGAGAAAGTAAATGGATTACTTCCCAAGATGCCCGCCGAGATGTGCAATGTTTACGGGCACGTAGTTCGGCGATAATGACGGGCGCTGGGACGGTACTGGCTGATGATCCACAACTAACGGTGCGCGAGGAAGAACTCCCTTGCCAGTTGCAGTCTGATAAACCTGCCAGCATTAAACAACCCTTGCGAGTAGTCATTGATACCCATTTAAGTATGCCAGCAAAAGCACGTATGTTGAGTCTCCCCGGAGAAACCGTGATTTTTACGGCCTCAGATAGTAAGTCAGCTAAAACCATACTTGAAAAAACTGGGGTTCGCCTCATCTACTTGCCCAATCGAGAAAGAGAAGTTGATTTACCGGCGGCTTGTCAGTTGCTTGCCGAAGAATATGAAATCAATGAAATTTTGATGGAAACCGGAGCGACTTTAAGCGGTGCCATGCTACGCGCAGGCTTAATTGATGAAGTGATGATTTATATGGCTCCGATTCTAATGGGTAACAAGGCACGCGGGTTGTTTGATTTGCCAAATATTGATTGTCTCGATCAACAGGTACCATTGGAGATTGTTGATATACGTGCTGTTGGTCGTGATTGGCGCATCACGGTTCATCCGAAAAGGCGATAAATCGCCTACTACGAGCCGGTTTCTTTTAAGTAACCTGAGCCATCATTAGGCGAATGATGTAGGATAGTCTATGTTTACCGGAATTATTCAAGCCATAGGAAAAATTGCCCATCGATCCGCCACTGGCACCGATGCTCGTTTATATGTGCAAACAAATACATTAGACATCAAGACGGTACAAGTAGGTGATAGCATTGCCGTCAATGGAGTCTGTTTAACGGCAGTGACGCTGCCCGGCGATGGATTTTGGGCCGATGTTTCAGGCGAAACGCTGGCTCACACTACCTTGGGCGAGTTATCGCTGGGCAGTGAAGTCAATCTGGAAAAAGCCTTAACTCCCCAAACACATTTAGGCGGACATATCGTCAGTGGACATGTGGATGGCGTAGGCACCGTTACTCAATATTATGAGGATGGACGCTCAACCCGCTTACACATCCGCGCTCCCAAAGAGTTAGCTAAATACATTGCCCAAAAAGGCTCGATTTGTGTTGAAGGCATCAGTTTAACGGTCAATTCTGTGCAAGGTGCTGAATTTACATTAAATCTTGTGCCGCACACTTTAGCGATGACAACTTTAGATAAAGTTAAAATTGGGCAGCGAGTTAATCTGGAAGTCGATATTATTGCTCGTTATCTGGAACGCTTGTTGCTTGCTAATCCTAATGTGGGCGGGATTAGTGAGGCTTTTTTACAAAAACATGGGTTTGCTAAATAGGAGTCCAAGATTTATCTTGGACGTCCAAGATAAATCTTGGACTCCTACCTAGCACTTTTGAGGAAAAATGTCATGCACTGCACTCTATTAAAAGCCAAACTCCATCGCGCTTGCGTGACTCATGCTGAACTAGATTATGAGGGCTCCTGTGCGATTGATGGCAGGTTACTCGATCTTGCGGGGATATACGAGTATGAGCAACTTCACATTTATAATATAAATAACGGAGAGCGATTTACCACTTATGCCATTCGTGCTGAGGATGACTCAAAAATAATATCCATCAATGGGGCGGCGGCACACAAGGCGCAACCCGGACACCGTATTATTATTTGCGCCTACGTGGGTTTGACACAAAAAGAAATCGCAATACATAAACCCACCTTGATTTATTTGGACGAAACGAATACAATCACCGGCACTCGTCACACCATACCGATACAGGTGGCAGCCTAATTTGTAGAGATCAAAAAAAAAACAAAAAATGCTTGCATCCAAATTAGGATTGTGGTAAATTACCCCGCCTCACACATAGGCGCGTAGCTCAGTGGTAGAGCACTACCTTGACATGGTAGTGGTCGGTGGTTCGATCCCACTCGCGCCTACCAGATTTTTTGAAAACTTCGGATAAATATAGTTCACAAAAGTATTGATAACTATTTGCATGTTAAGACTTTATGCAAACGAGGCTGTACCTACCCTCTTGAAAGCAAAGCATGATGAGGGTCTCCATAAAGGTTATGGGCGACTTCTTCTAGCCAAAAACAAGCCATTGTCCGTCAGCGATGGCTCCTCAAGGTAAAAAAAAGCGTCTCAATCAGTCATATCCAACTTGGTATTAATAAAATCAATGGCTTGTAGGGATCATTCCAAAAAACTTGACATTTTGTTATTTTTCAAGTAAATTGGTGCGGCTTGAGGTGGTTAGCCTTCCACATCAAAAAAATGGACTCTCAAGTGCTAAGTAACCCTAAGCTCCGGCGAGGGGATAAAGGGCTGATTCTCCCTAGTCCACAATATTGAAATGTAGAAGTTTTTTATCTACATGTAGATATTTGTCGATGAAATTGTTATCTGAAAGTTTTTTTCTCCCTCTCTAATAAAGCACGTTTAATCGTGCTTTTTTTTTGTATATTGTATATATGCCTCTAACAATAACATTGCCTGACGGGAGTCATCGACAATATGATCATCCGGTGTCGGTAGCAGAAATCGCTGCCAGTATCGGTGCCGGCTTAGCTGAAGCGGCTTTGGCGGGTAAGGTTAATGATCGTTTAGTAGACACTTCTACAATTATTGAAGACAATGTCTCATTGGCAATCATTACAGCTCACGATCCCCAAGGCTTAGAAATCATACGCCATTCCTGTGCCCATTTAATGGCGCAAGCCGTCAAAAGCCTATTCCCAAAGGCGCAAGTCACTATTGGTCCAGTCGTTGAAAACGGATTCTATTACGATTTTGCCTACGACAAAAGTTTTACGCCTCAAGACTTAGAAAAAATTCAGGCCAAAATGAAAAAATTGGCAGCCGAAAATCACCCCGTGACGCGCTCCGTGATGTCACGCGATGAAGCCACCGAATTTTTTCGGGCGCAAGGTGAAGAATACAAAGCCCAAATTATTGAATCGATTCCCACTAACGACGAAATTTCCTTATATAAACAAGGCGAATTTACCGACTTATGCCGGGGCCCGCATGTGCCTAGCACGGGCAAATTAAAAGCCTTTAAATTGATGAAACTCGCAGGTGCGTATTGGCGTGGCGATCCCAACAATGAAATGTTGCAACGCATTTACGGCACCGCCTGGCCAAATAAAAAAGGGCTCAAAGCGTATTTGCGCCGCCTAGAAGAGGCCGAAAAACGCGATCACCGTAAACTCGGCAAACACTTGGACTTATTTCACGTCCAAGAAGAGGCCCCCGGGATGGTCTTTTGGCATGACAAGGGCTGGATCGTTTACTTGCAAATACAAGACTATATCCGCCGCCTATTGCGTCAGCATGGTTATCAAGAAGTCAATACGCCACAATTAGTAGATCGCTCCTTGTGGGAAAAATCCGGGCATTGGGACAAATTCGGTAATATGATTTTTAGCACCCACTCTGAAAATCGTGATTATGCCGTCAAGCCCATGAACTGTCCCTGCCATATTCAAATTTTTAATCAGGGTCTCAAAAGTTACCGCGATTTACCCTTACGGATGGCAGAATTTGGCTCTTGTCATCGCAACGAGCCATCGGGCACCTTGCACGGGCTGCTGCGGATACGCAATTTTGTCCAAGATGATGCCCATATTTTTTGCACCGAAGAGCAGATACAAAATGAAGTTTCTGATTTTATTGACTTAGTATTTAAAGTCTATGCCGATTTTGGCTTTAGTGACATCATTGTTAAACTATCCACCCGTCCCGATCAACGTGTTGGTAGTGACGAAGTGTGGGATAAAGCCGAAAAGGCATTAGAATTATCCCTAAATAACAAACAATTAAATTGGGAATTGCAGCCCGGTGAAGGCGCGTTTTATGGGCCTAAAATAGAATTTTCGCTCAAAGATTGCATTGATCGCGTCTGGCAATGTGGCACAATTCAAGTGGATTTTTCCATGCCCGGTCGTTTAGGGGCAGAATATGTTGCCCCCGACGGTAGCAAACAAGTCCCCGTCATGTTACATCGGGCCATTTTAGGCTCATTAGAACGTTTTATTGGTATACTCATAGAAGAATATGCAGGCGCATTGCCGGTATGGCTCGCACCCGTGCAAGCCGCCATACTGAATATTACCGATTCACAGGCAGAATATGCTAAAACGGTCGAAGCCCAGTTACTCAAACATGGATTTCGTGTTACAACAGACTTGAGAAATGAGAAAATAGGGCTTAAAATTCGTGAGCATAGCCTACAAAAAGTGCCCTATCTATTGATAGTCGGCGAACGCGAGGTTAAAAATCAACAAATAACCGTGCGATTACGGGATGGTGAAGACAAAGGTGCTATGTCACTGGCGGCTTTTACCGAAATACTGAACGCAGAAATGGCAAACTACATTTAGGAGGACAATTAGATCGCTCACCAAAAACGCACACGCCTGAATAAGGCCATTACCGCACCTCAAGTGCGGTTGATAGATATCGATGGTAAACAAGTTGGCATCGTCTCCAGCCGTGAGGCACTACAAAAGGCACAGGATGGCCAATTGGATTTGGTGGAAATCGTTCCCAACGCCAAGCCGCCCGTATGCCGGATAATGGACTACGGCAAGTATCTGTTTGAGGAAAACAAGAAACGCAATAAAGCCAAGAAAAAGCAAAAACAGGTACAGCTCAAGGAAGTCAAATTTCGTCCTGGTACTGACGAAGGGGATTATCAGGTAAAACTACGCAACCTGATACGTTTCCTAGAAGAGGGGGACAAAACCAAAATCACCCTACGCTTTCGTGGCAGAGAAATGGCCCATCAAGATTTGGGACGCAATCTGCTCAGGCGTATTGAAACAGATTTGTCTGATTATGGGACAGTTGAACAGCGTCCTAAAATGGAAGGTCGGCAAATGGTGATGGTGCTTGCCCCAACAAAAACACCAAAATAAATAGTTTTGGGAGTGGTGCAAGGTACGCCTTGCACTCCTGTCCACGCTTAACTTAATGAATGCGGAGTACAAACATGCCCAAAATGAAAAGCAATCGTGGCGCGGCTAAACGCTTTAAACGCACCTCAGCGGGCGGCTTTAAGCGCACCCAAAGCCACCGTAGGCACATTCTCACCAAAAAAAGCACCAAACGTAAACGCCACTTGCGTTCCCCGATAATGATAGATAAAGCGGATGTTGCAATGGTCAAACGTTTATTACCCTATTCATGAGTGAGGATGACAAAAGATGCCAAGAATCAAACGAGGTGTGACAGCCCACGCCAAACATAAAAAAATTCTGAATGCGGCGAAAGGCTATCGTGGTGCTCGCCGTAATGTACTACGGATTGCCAAACAAGCGGTGACAAAGGCGGGACAATATGCCTACCGAGATCGTCGGCAACGTAAACGCCAATTTCGGGCTTTATGGATTGCCCGGATTAATGCGGCAGCGCGTGAAAGTGGTTTATCTTATAGCCGCTTCATTGATGGGCTCAAAAAAGCCGGCGTTGAAATTGATCGTAAAATGTTGGCAGAATTAGCGGTGTTTAATAAAGATGCGTTTGCGGCTTTGGCTGATAAGGCTAAAGCGAGTTTTGCCTAACTAAGAAAATCGGGTATTTTGGAGTCCAAGATTTCTCTTGGACTCCAGCGTAGGCTTAAAGGATAATGAATGGAAGAACTATCTCATCTATCAGTGACTCAATTAATACTCATGATGAGCCGAGCCATACCGGTTTATAATGCTAAAATTTTTGATTGTGACAAATTTAAAGCGATATTAAACGAACTCAAAAGCAGACCCAATCTGGAAATGATGTTTTTCGCTGGCGAACATTTTAATAACAAGAAGAACTGCTTAAAAATACACTATAAATTTGGTAATAAATACAAAAAAAGTCGTTTAACTCACTGGCTTAAGTTTAAAATTCATCGACACCTTCGTATCAATAAAAGAACGAAGGTTGTCTTACCTTTTTTACATTTATGTTTAGAAAATCTTCAGCAACATGTTAAAGAAGGTGTCGCAGTTGTCATTCTAGAAACTCTTGAGAAAAGGTGTATAAAATTGGCGATTATTGATAATGGAACGGGTTTTATCGATCAAGATAATCAACCAGTTTTGATAGAAGACGCCATTTCATATAATTATTCTTTTGGAAAAAATGGGCACAAAGGACAAGCTTTGTGGTGGATGGTTCAAAACAAGTCTCCGGTCACACTCATTAAACAAGCGGGAGAGGTGGCAGTTCTAACCCCGGTTTTATTATCATCAACACCTACCATTAAGCCACTTATGCAGCTTGACGACACCTATGGCACAACCTTTATAGCATTATTTAATTATCACAAAAAGCCAGTAGTAACGATGGTGGGACGGCGACTCAAAAAAGAAAGGGAAAGACTAGAACAGGAGGTAATCTCTTTATTTAATAGACTTGTCCCTAAATAACCAAGACAAAACCTACGGGTGGGGTATCCCAAACCCCGTAGGAGGGACAAGTCTAACAACTCCGATGAGAAAAAAAATGAACACTTTTAAAAGTCATCCAATAGGACTCATCACTTTGGTGCTCATGTTGTTGATGGTCGCCTGCACATCGCAGGAAGAACGAATGATGCAATATAAAGAACAGGTGCGACTCGTTTGGCCTAATGAGCTATTAAATTAGCAAAAACAAAGCCTTATGTTAAAACTTACAGCGTGGTGTGGATACTAAATGTCTATCTCACCT
>JBDLJY010000285.1:0-8448 GCA_039714115.1 Pseudomonadota bacterium
ATCCACCCTACATTAGCTGCCCAGGTTTACTATGGCGAAATCGACCAACAGTTCAGGAATTTCGTCAAAAAGGCGTTACAACAGTTTATGAGTGATCGGACACTATCCGCTATCCAATCCAAGATTCAAAAATCTGCAACGGTGGAAGAAAAAGCGAAAGCGGAAAGGAAAACGGCTAAAGCAGATTTAAATTTTAGTCCAAGAGATGTTAATCAAGGCGGGAATACCCAAAAACGAGGCTACCCTCATTCTCTTTTTTAAAAAATAATAAAGCTTATTTTAACCCATTTGTGGATTGGTAACACGCTTATGTTTTAACCGTACCGTGCATTAAAAAAAAATCCGATTTTTTGAAAAAATCGGATTTTTAACGGAGCAAATAGACTTGTGTGTAATGACCACAAAAACTAACAAACCACCAATGAATATGCCTAAAAATCCAAACCCTAGTCGAACGGTTTACAAGCCAACAAGACACCTACAAAAATCCCCACTATAACGAAACCCAAACCCGCTTAATTAAACAGTTGATTTTATGCCATAGTCTAAGTGATATGTAATTTTGCATGTTTACCCAGAGCAGACAAGGCACGTTCCATTGTTGGAAATTTGGTTCCATGATGTGGATCGAGAATTCGCCGCACTACATTCTCATGTGTACCAATCTTGCGGGCAAGCTCTGATTTGGAAATGCCTACCTCCATCATTGCTTGATACAAAGCAGCCTTCATAGCTGTTTGTATAGGAACTAGAATCAACTTTTCACCCACCTCAAATTGGGATGGAATAGGGAGATCATCTCCACGACGAATCCGTCCCACCAAAGTCAGGTAGGGTGGGCAAGGTGTTTTTGTTGCCCACCAGAAACGGTGGGCAAGCGGGCGGATAGATTGTCGTGAAAGTCAAATATCGTGCCGCCCGCTTACCCACCCGGAGCTTCATCTAGCCCCTCGTCCAAAATAAATTTTGGACTCCTTATCACCAAAAAATGTCTTTGTTGAAAATCATAGCATAGTTGATCTAAAAAAATATTTGACTTAAATCGAATCATGCCCTAAGGCAAAGATTATGAAAGAGTCTGTTCATTCATATTTTTTATCATATTGTTTTTAAATAACTATTTATTTAATTTAATGTTAAATCAAATGCTTAACCTAATTACAATGACTTAAAATATTTATAATTAAATCATATAGTTATCTTAAAATATAACAATACTTATTATGTTGATTTAATCAAAAAATTGTAATTGATTCAAATTGTTTCCAAATTTTAAATTAATAACTCATTGATAATATTAAAATAAAAAAAAATTGACAAAAAAATGACATCTCCTTATAGTTACGCGGCACTTACTACCTCCCCAAAATGATACCTGATAACTAATAACTGATAACTAAATATGGATAAAACCCTAATAGATGTAGCAGCCTCCGTTGATGAATACCTTAAACAAATAGACTGGCGCGTGAATGCCAACGCCAATCAGGGCTATTCTCTGGGAGGTTTGATTTTAAATGTCTCAGGCAAAGTCATTGCCAACTACTGGCTCAATCACGTTTACGCGCCAGAGATAGGTGAAGCCCATCGTGCCGGTGACTTGCATATTCACGATTTGGATATGCTCAGTGGCTATTGTGCAGGATGGTCATTACGCAGTTTACTCATGGAAGGTTTTAATGGTGTACCGGGCAAGGTTGAAGCCGATCCACCTAAACATCTATCCAGTGCTGTAGGGCAAATGGTCAATTTTTTAGGGACTTTGCAGAACGAGTGGGCAGGGGCTGTCGCGTTTAGCTCTGCTGATTCTTATCTAGCACCCTTTGTGCGTAAAGATAATTTGTCCTACCCAGAAGTTAAGCAGTGTATTCAGGAACTTATCTATAACTTAAATGTGCCATCGCGGTGGGGATCGCAGACGCCCTTTTCTAATCTGACTTTTGACTGGGTATGCCCAGAAGATTTGCGCGACCAAATTCCTATCATCGCGGGTGAAGAAATGCCATTCAGCTATGGCGATTTGCAAGCTGAAATGGATATGATTAATCGTGCCTTTATTGAGGTGATGACGGAGGGAGATGCTAAGGGGCGGATATTCACGTTTCCACTGCCGACGTATAATATTACGCCTGATTTTCCTTGGGATAGTCCTAATGTGGAATTGCTGTTTGAAATGACGGCAAAATATGGATTGCCCTATTTTTGCCTAGAAGAACACACTGAAATATTGACGGATAACGGTATCAAAAAAATTAAAGATATTACTCTGTCAGAAAGGGTTATAGGCAGCGATGGTCAATATAAGGCTGTCAAAAATGTCTTTAAGACAATCAAGAATTCTTATCTTCAAATTACTATTGGAGATAATAATACAATCTGTTGTTCCGAGAATCACCGCTTTCCAACTTCTAATGGTTTAAAAAGTGCTGATTCTTTGAGTTTAAAAGATAAGCTTATTTCATATCTGCGGGAAGAGCAAGAAATCATTAAAATAGAGAGGGTAAACAGGGAAGTTAATATGGTTGATCTTGAAATTGAAAGTCAGGATCATTTGTTTTTAATGGCAAACAATGTCATTACACACAATAGCAACTTCGTTAATTCTGACATGAAACCCAATATGGTCCGCTCAATGTGTCTGTTTCCAGAAGAAGCTATTTGGTTCAAGGATAATGAACAAATTCTAAAAACCACTATAGGTGCTTTATTTGCAGAATATAAGGATATTCAACTTGATGATGAATGGTGGCAATGTAAATCAAATGTGTCGGCTTTGTCATTAAATCCGCAAAGCGGAAAACTGGAATGGGTTAAGATCAATAAGTTTTTACGAGTTACCGATAATAGGTTAGTTAGCATTTCTAGTCAAGATGGAAAGTTGATGCGACTTTCTGCTCATCATTTGGTAGCGGTTTTTACTTGTAATGGTATTGAAACCAAAAAAGCTGAAGATGTTAAAACGGATGATTTTGTCTTGGTGATAAAAGATGAAACTATTGATAGATGGGATAAGGATTTTGCTGCCGTACCTGTTGCCTCAGTCAATATTAAGTCTCTTAGTCATCGGCAGGAATTTTATGATATTGAATTAGAAAAGAATCATTATTTTGTTCATTCTGATGGAAATATCTCACATAATTGTTGCCGCCTCCAGCTTGATTTGAGGGAATTACTCAAACGCGGCAACGGCTTATTTGGTTCGTCTGAACAGACGGGTTGTTATGATGATGAAACTGAGGTTTTTACAAATGACGGCTGGAAATTTTTTAAAGATGTAAAAGACACGGATTTAGTCTTGTCTATGGATATGGGAAATTGTGTACCAGAATTCGTCAACATAGATTCGTCTTATGAATACGATTATGACGGAGATTTAATCCATTTTAAATCGCTAAGAGTAGATTTATTGGTAACTGAAAACCATAGAGTGGTTTACAAAGATAGGCATCAAGCTGTGCAGGTGAAAACGGCACTGGAAATGCTGCGCTATGAGAGTTTTGATATACCTGTCAATCGCGCTATAAATAGAACTGGAGCCGAGGCGTTTTTTGTTTTGCCAGAATTGCGGATAGGCGATAAATTTGTTCCTGAAGTTCGGATTCCATATAAATTATGGGCTGAGTTTATGGGTTTTTACCTGTCTGAGGGTTCTTGTGATACCTCACCGTATAGAATCATTATTTCACCGAAAAATGAAGACGTTAAAAAGGATTTAGAGCGCATTTTAGATCAACTTCCATTTAGCTATTACAAATTTGATAACGCTTATCAGTTGGATAATAAGCCATTATGCTTGTACCTTCAGCAGTTTGGTTGTCCTGATGAAAGGTTTATACCGCAAGACTTGAAGGAACAAAGCTATGAGGTTTTGGAAAGTTTATGGAATGCCTTAATAAAAGGACATAAGGATAGTGGCGTTGAAACGAGTTCATTGAGGTTAGCTGAGGATATTAGAGAAATCCTTATTTATATGGGTTTTAATAGCAGCTGTCAGTTCCAAAAAGAGAGGGATTGCTTTGCTATTACTAAAATAACCAGCTCATGTAATTCAGTCATGGCGTATAGAACAAGGAAAGTTCCTTACAAAGGAAAGGTTTATTGTTTAGGTGTTAAACATGGCACTTTACTTGTAAAAAGAAAAGATCATATTAATTGGTGTGGTAATTCTTTAGGTGTTGTTACGCTCAATTGCGCTCGCTTAGGCTACCGATATAAAGGCGACGAAACCGCTTTATTCCAACGCCTAGATACTCTACTAGAATTGGGCAAGGAGAGTTTAGAAGTAAAACGTGATGTGATTCAACGCCACATGGATAATGGCTTATTTCCCTTTACTAGGCGCTATCTAGGGACTTTGCGTAATCATTTTTCTACGCTAGGTGTCAACGGCATCAATGAGATGATTCGCAATTTCACTAATGATCAATATGATATTACGACTGAATGGGGACAAGCTTTTGCTATTCGCTTGTTAGATCATATTCGCGCTCGGATGGTGGCTTTTCAGGAAGAAACTGGGCACATGTACAATTTGGAAGCTACGCCTGCGGAGGGGGCAACTTATCGTTTTGCTAAAGAAGATAAAAAACGTTTTCCCGATATTATTCAAGCAGGTACGCCAGAGCGTCCCTATTATACAAATTCATCTCAATTGCCAGTCGGTTTAACGGATGATCCGTTTGAAGCTTTAGAACTTCAAAACGTGCTTCAGACAAAGTACACTGGTGGTTGCATTGAAAAAGGTAATAAGGTTATCACTGATAAAGGTGCTATCAAGATAGAAGAGATAGTAAACAATTTCAAATCACTTTCGCCCATAAGAGCTTTAAGCTATAACTCTAAATCTGGGCAAAGTGAATGGGATTTAATCACGGATGCTATGAGAATTGATGTTGCTAAACATCATAAGATAAAAGTTGTCGCCGAAAGAGGTGTTGAAATCACGACAAGTGATTGGCATCCATTTTTTGTGGTAAGGGATTTTGATAGCCAATGCCCTTTATGTGTCAAACCTTTAAGAGCCGATGAGCTCAATGAAGGCGATTGCATCCTGCAAAATGCACAAAATCTTTTGCCGGAAAAATTAAAACAAAACTTTTATAGTTTTCTAGCTGGTTTAATTGATGGGCATGTTGGCAAAAGAGAGGGTGCTATTGAGTATTGTACGGTTTCTGAAGAATTAGCTGATGATATAGTTGAAATGTGTACTATAGCCGGCGTATTAGTACATAAAGAAAGATGCAATGAAGTGGATATGTACCGGGTGCTTATTTCTGCAACTGACAGATTGAAACGACAATTACCAGTTGTGAGAGTGTTAAGTACTTCAAAAGTCGAAGTACAAGACAATGATTTTTATGATTTAACCACACAATACAATCATAATTATTTGGCGGGAAACAATAGTTTTGTGTTTGTGCATAACACGGTTTTGCACCTTTACATGAATGAACGCATTTCTAGTGCTCAAGCTTGTAAAACTTTGATACGGAGAGTGCTAGAAAATTACCGTTTACCTTATATTACTGTTACCCCAACTTTTTCCATTTGCCCTGTGCATGGTTATTTAGCGGGGGAGCATGAATTTTGTCCACTCTGTGATGACGAAAAATTAGCACGAAAAACCAAAGAAGGAGTATTAGATGATAGAATCAGATGACAACGGCGCGGTGATTAATTCAAAAGGGTGTGTACTTTTAGATGAGTCAGAGCGCACTCGAACTGAGGTATGGACTCGTGTGATGGGCTATCACCGCCCGGTTTCAGCATTTAATCCGGGTAAACAAAGCGAACATGCTGAACGTTTGCACTTTAAAGCACAAGGATTTGATATAAATCGACGTCCAAAATAAATTTTGGACTCCTGAGTGCGGAGCTGTGCCGGACGGGGTTTGCAACCATATCCATTAAGTTAAGGATTTTATATAGGGTGAGTTGCCCACCAGCCACCGGAACGGTGGGCAAAAAATAAGACATCAGTCAACCCATACCTCGCAGGTAGTTGTAAATTATACTAAAAATTAACCAGCGGGGTATTTGTCGACTGAGGTTTGCGGTTTATCATACTGGTATTGCCGCGGGGGACGGGGTTGCAAACCCTGTCCGGCACATATTTTTTATTTTTATACTTTGTAAAACAAAATCAATAACTTGCTGATGAGGAAAGATATATAAGTATTGGGTTATCAACACACGGCAGGCTGTTAATGGTGGCCCATACTGACCGTCAAGGACAAATTCGTATCATTAGCGCACGCAAAGCGACAAAAAAAGAGGATAAATTTTATGCCAAATCATGGTGATGATTACGATCTAGATGAGGAATACGATTTATCATCAATGAGAATCGTAGAGAAGGGCAGATATGCGCCTCATCGGCGGGCGGGAAAAAATGTGGTTTTGCTTGCCCCAGATGTTATGGAGGCTTTTCCTACCGATGAAGCCGTAAATGAAGCCTTGCGTCTTTCTATGCAAATTGCGAAAATTCCGGACAAATACAAAGCAAGCGTAACCAGATAAGTCAGCGAAGCATTGAAAATTGTGGGTTGGGCGTTCAGAACGATGTATCGCTGAGCGAAACACACCCTACATGATTAATGCCATATCTATAAGGTGTTGGGCCTAAAAATTAAGTCCGTGGGGAGCACAATATCCCGAGTTGATAATTCAACGAAACGAAGTAACATCACATCGTTCCGTTCAAAATTATCGTGATTTAGGAGTCCAAAATTTATTTTGGGCGAGTGCTCAAATCCCCTCCAAGATAAATCTTGGACTCCAAAATATCGTCACAACGGGTGAGTTGCCCGAAACCTAATCGATAGTTTCGGGAAATCCGCTCCGCTCCATTCCCGAAACAACTGAATGTCGATAAACAACTGAATGCGACGGCACGGAGTAGGTTGATTTTTTTCGTTAAGTTCCCTACGGGAGGAATGGAGCGGATTTCCTCCCGTAGGGAACTTGAAGTCAAATCAAACTATGCTAACTCTAAGCTGGCGGGAAACAGGCATTCCTCAAGAGTTTTGATCTAGTATAAATCTTAATAAAATATAACCCCTTACATCCAACGTCAAGCGAAGACGTGCGTCGGGGCAACGGTTTGGGCATCTCTTATAACCAATGTTATGCACAATAGTCAGGGTCAAAATGTTTGTGCGGCGGGGAGCAGATGGTGGTAGTGTTGTTTGAGTGATTGCAGGATCTGTTTGATTGTTAATGGCATTGCTGCGTCAATGCCATAAGTTAAAAAGAATGCTAAGTTTATAGTAGGCGATTTCTAACTACAGGAATTATTGATTAGCATAAATAATTCTTGTATTGTAAAAAAATTTCTGATAGATTGAGCACTTCGTTGAGTCACGATTCAAAAGTGATGCTCAGGAGTGCAAGGCGTACCTTGCACGAAATTTGTTTTGAACTACAATAGGAGAAATCCTTATGTTAAAACAAACATATCTACTATGGCTATTTGGACTCGCTTTATTGTTCCCTTTAGCTCAAGCACAGTCCAGTACTTTGCAATTTCATTCAGCCACCTATAGTGTCAATGAAAATGGCGGAACTGTAACTATCACGGTAACTCGTGTCGGTAGTGAGGGTGCAGTTTGTGTGGACTACGTCTCCTCCGACGACACTGCAACGGCAGGGGATGATTACGTTGAAAGTTCTGGCACATTGTGTTGGAATGATGGCGATGACAGTGACAAGACTTTCACTGTGGATATCATTGATGACGCTATTTGTGAAGGTGATGAAACCTTTAACATGACGCTTCAAAATCCCATTGGTGGTGCCACCATCGGCAATCCGAGTACAGCGGTAGTGACTATTATTGATGATGATTGCGGGATGCCCAGTACTTTGCAATTTTCTTCAGCCACGTATAATGTCAATGAAAATGGCGGAACTGTAACTATCACGGTAACTCGTGTCGGTGGTAGTGAGGGTGCAGTTTGTGTGGACTACGCCTCCTCCTACGACACTGCAACGGCAGGGGAGGATTACGTTGAAAGTTCTGGCACATTGTGTTGGAGTGATGGCGATGACAGTGACAAGACTTTCACTGTGGATATCATTGATGACGCTATTTGTGAAGGTGATGAAACCTTTATTCT
Source organism: Pseudomonadota bacterium (assembly GCA_039714115.1). Taxonomy (GTDB): domain Bacteria; phylum Pseudomonadota; class Gammaproteobacteria; order Beggiatoales; family Beggiatoaceae; genus Thiomargarita. Next base: position 8,118 of record JBDLJY010000285.1, read on the forward strand.
GTCGCTTTCCAATCCCACTGGTGGTGCCATCGGCAATCCGGATACGGCGGTAGTGACTATTATTGATGATGATTGTCTTGACCACTTCAAGTGCTACTCCGTTAAAGGCAAGAAGATAAAAGCCAAGGTTGATCTGGAAGATCAGTTTGGGGAGCAGAAGGGAGTAAAGATCGTAAAGCCAGTGATGCTATGCAATCCAGTTATAAAGCGGCATAACGAAAAAGAGTTTCCGGTTAATAACCCTGACGCACACTTAGTGTGCTACAAGATTAAACCATCGACACCAGACAAGACGGTCATTGTTAAAAATCAATTTGGTGAAAAACAAAAA